>JABFWC010000425.1 GCA_013362385.1 Pseudarthrobacter sp. | reverse complement strand
ACGCCGTCAACGACGTGCGGATCCGGTTGGCCAAACGCTGGAACTTCGGTCCCCAGACCATCGCCTACCAGGGCTACGGTTCCACTACCCGGGTGCGGGTGCTGGGGCGGGTTCTGCTGGCAGGCCAGCCGCTGCCCGGCAGCAAGGCCGAGCACGAAGCCAAGAACGGCAACCAGAACATTCGGGGCTGGCGGGCCTTCACCAGCGTGCCGTTGCAGTTCACCGACGTCGAGATCACCATCGACGGCACCGTCACCCACGTCACGGCGGACCGGGGCGGGCTAATCGACACCGAAGTCGACGTCCAGCTGTCCCCGGGCTGGCACACCGCCGTCTTGCGGGCGGAGGGAACCGAGCCCGCCGAGGCCCTGATCCAGGTGATCGCCCCGGACGTGAAGTTCGGCATCGTCTCGGACATCGACGACACCGTCATGGTCACCGCCCTGCCACGGCCCTTCCTGGCCCTGTGGAACACCTTCGTGCTCAGCGAGCGTGCCCGCATGGCCACTCCCGGGATGGCCGTGCTGCTGGACCGGCTCACCATTGAGCATCCGGAAGCCCCCGTCATCTACCTGTCCACCGGCCCCTGGAATGCCGCCCCCACCCTGGCGCGGTTCCTCAACCGCAACATGTATCCGAAGGGTGCGCTGCTGCTGACGGACTGGGGGCTGACCCAGGACCGCTGGTTCCGCAGCGGCCAGGACCACAAGCACCGCAACCTTGAGCGGCTCTCCCAGGAGTTTCCGGACATGCGGTGGCTGTTGATCGGCGACAACGGACAGCACGATGAAGCCATCTACTCAGCCTTTGCCGCGCAAAATCCGGACAAGGTGGCAGCCATCGCCATCCGGCAGCTCTCCATCAGCGAGTCCGTGTTTGCCGGCGGCCACTCCGAGGACGGCGACCACACCACGTCCAGGGTGCCGTGGATCTATTCGCCGGACGGCGCGGGCATGGCCAAGCAGCTGGCCATGCTGGACCTGCTCTAGTCCGGTCTTAGGCGCTGGCACCCAGGGCGGCGCCGTCGTCGGGCGCCCCGCTCGCCAGGACCTCCGGAACCACGGCCTGCGCGATCGCGGCATCGGCCGCGGCGGCGAGGTTCCGTTCCTCAATGAGCTCCTGGTACCAGAAGAAGGAGGCCTTGGGCGTCCGTTCCAGCGTTTCGAAGTCCACGTGCAGGAGGCCAAACGGCTGGTTGTAGCCGGCGGACCACTCGAAGTTGTCCAGGAAGGACCAGACGTAGTAGCCCCGCAGGTCAACGGACTCGGCCTCGCCGCCGGGGGCCGTGGCTCGCAGGGCGGTTTCGAGGTGGTCGGAGATGTACTTCAGCCGTCGCTCGTCCGGAATGAACCTGGTGTTGGTGGACTTGTCCCGGACAATGATGTCTTCGAAGCTTGCGCCGCCTTCGGTGATGATGACAGGCGGGAGGTTGGGGTAGCGCTCCGCCATCTCCTTGAGCGCAACAGCCATGTACTCCGGCTTGACGGGCCAGCCGTACGCGGTGATGTCAGATTCCGGCCAGGTCTCCACATGGAACGGGGTTGCGCCGCTGCCCGTTGCGCTCAGGTCGCTGCCCATGGCTTCGGCCATGCTCGACGGCACCGCCCCGCCGCCGGGTCCGGCCGCCACCTTGGTGGGCATGTAGTAGTTGAGCCCGTAGAAGTCCAGCGGCTGGGAGATGATGTCCATGTCCTCCTCGGGATGGTCGAAGGAGCTGAAAAACTTGGCGGCCCGGATGAGGTCGGGGTACTTTCCCGTGAGCACCGGGTCCGCGTAGAGCCGGTTCTGCCCCAGGTCCATCAGGCCGGCGCTGATCCGGTCCAAGGGGTTGATTGAGTTCGGCACCATGGGCGAGTAGACGTTGCTCATGCCGATTTCGCCGGGCACCCGTGCCGCCCGGAGGGCCTGGACGGCGAGCCCGTGGCCCAGCAGCTGGTGGTGGACGGTGGGGAAGGCCCCCAGGGCCAGCTCCTTGCCGGGTGAGTGCAGGCCGAACGCGTACCCGTTGGCGCTCACGGTGGCGGGTTCGTTGATGGTCACCCAGCGGGCCACCCTGTCCCCGAATGCTTCCGCCACGATGCCGGCGTACTCCCCCAGGCGGTAGGCAGTGTCGCGGTTCATCCAGCCGCCTGCCTCATCGAGTTCCAGGGGCGTGTCCCAGTGGTAGATGGTGGCCATGGGCGAGATGCCGTTGGCCAGCAGTTCGTCCAGGAGCCGGTCGTAGAAGGCCAGGCCGGCACGGTTGGCGGCGCCGCTTCCGCCGGGCTGGATCCGCGGCCAGGAAAAGGAGAACCGGTAGGAGTCGACGCCCAGCTGCTTCAGGAGCGCAACGTCCTGCGGCATCCGGTGGTAGTGGTCGGTGGCCACTGCCGGGCTGTGGCCTTCGACGATTGCCCCCGGCTTGGCGGCGAACATATCCCAGCCGGAAGGTCCGCGGCCGTCCTCGTCGAGCGCTCCTTCGACTTGGAATGCTGCGGTTGCGACGCCAAGAGTGAACCCCTGGGGGATGAGTGCTGCGAGGTCCTTGGCGGAGATGTGCATGGGGTTCAGCCTTTGTCGCGGTGGCGTGGGTACGTCCCACAATGTCACAGCGGTCGGCTGCTGACGAGGAGAATCTCCGCCGCGGCCGCCGGCGTTCACTGCGAACCGAACAGGAACTCCTTGGCATGGGACACGGCCTTGCGGAACGCGTCGTTCCGCAGGGTTACCAGGTGCTCGGTATCACCGTCGGATGGCTCAAGGTAGCCCGTGTACCCGGGCCGCAGCACCCAGATGTCGCCCGCCGGCGGGAGATAGAACACCCCGAAGGAACGCTGCTGTGTTTCCTCCGCCGTCCAGACCGGCACGACGGCCAGCGCAGCGCCCGTAACCGGGTTGATCCACTGCGCGCGCGGCAGCGGCTCTTCGTGCGCTTCGGGGTCCAGGAACGGAGCGGTGCCCTTTCCCCAGCGCTGTTCGAAGCGCTCGTGGAATGCAGGGATCAGGTGCGAGTCGTAGCGGCGCCACTCGCTCATGCGGTTGTCCTCCTCTTTGAGGTTGTGTGTCCGGTCCTCTGCACCATTGCAGCTCTGCCTGGGAGGGCAGCGTTCAGGCCCAGGGGCCGCTTTCCCAGCGCACCGGCGTCACCCGGATCGCCGGGCCGGACGGTCCCTTGGAGCTGCGGACCTGCCGGACGGGAATGATGGTGGGGGCCGATGAGGTCAGCGTCTTGTCGTAGGCGGCGCGGCGCTTCGGATCACGCAGTACGTTGAACGCCTGCATGATCCTCAGCAGCTCAGCCTCCCGTGCAGGAGTGGGCCGTGCCGGAGCGTGCCCGGGCCCGTTTCCCTGGTCCAGGCTGCCGTCCATGTCCGGGTGGTGGCTGCGCATGAGGGCCCGGTACGCGCGCGCGATCTCCTGCTGCGTGGCATCGGCGCCCACGCCAAGGGTGGTGTAGTAATCGTTCGTATCGCTCATCCCGGCCCTCCCGGAGCGCCGGGCGGGGCGAAGGCCCCGCCCGGCGCAGGTGCCTGCGGTTCTTCCCCGGCTACGTACCGATCTCCTGCCGCTGGCCCGGCTGTGTCTGGACTTCGATCTTCCGTGGCTT
>JABFWC010000490.1 GCA_013362385.1 Pseudarthrobacter sp. | reverse complement strand
GGCGGTGCTGACCGCGGTCCCCGCCATGGCGTCGGTCCTCCGGGCCACCTGGCGAATCATGGCCGGCTCAATGCTTTCCGGCCTCCTGGACCCCACAACGCCGGCAACTACCGCTGCCACCAAGGCGTCCCACGCCAGCTTGCTGGTTGCCGCAATGGCCTTGCTGTTCCTCCTGGCCCAGCCGGCAGAAAGCACACGGTTCCTCGGTGTGCCCGCCACCGCCGTCGTCAGCGTCCTTGCCTGGACGGTGGTGGTGGGCTTCCTCGTCATCCAGCTGCAGCAGCAGCGGGCCGTGTGGACCTTCGAAAAGCTCGGGCTGCGGGCCAACCCCCTCGTCACCCTGGTCCTGCTCATCCTTGCCGTGACCTCCCTCGGCGGAGGCGACCCACGGATCCATGCCATCCGCCAGGCGCAGGGTGAACCCGCCAGAACGGACCGGCCCGCCGTGGCCGGCTACGTGGACCAGTGGCTCGCCGCGAACCCGGGCTGCAGGGTGGAAATTTCCACAGCGAACGGCACGGCGGCCGTCCGCCCGGTGATCTTCGTGGCAGCCGAGGGCGGCGGAATCCGCGCCGCGGCGTGGACCGCCGCTGCGCTCAGCAGGCTGGATGAGATTCCCTGCGGCCGTCACTCGGTCATCCTCTCCAGCGGCGTCAGCGGCGGTTCACTGGGGCTTGTGGTCACACAGCTCTACGGGGAGGGACCGGAAAGCCCCGTCGACGTCGTGGACAGGCTCGCCGGGCCCGAAGCGCTCGCGGCCGGGGTGGGCGGTGCACTGGCGGGGGACCTGGTGGCCGGTGGCACGGACGTCCTCGTGGGAACCGGACAGGATACCTCCGCCGGAGCGGCCTGGCAGGACCGGGCCGGGGCCATGGAGCGGACGTGGGAACGCGAAGCGGGCCGGCTGGCAGAGCCCTGGGAGGCTGCGGACCCTGCCAATGGAGTCACCGGAGCGCTGGTCCTGAACTCCACGGCGGCCGGAATCGGCTGCCGGCTGCTGATCAGCCAGCTGGACTTGTCCGGGGCGGCGGGCACGCAGGCAGGCTATGAGCCCCAGGGCGCAGTACCCCGGAACGAAAGCTGCCGCGAGGGCCCCACGCCGTTGTCCATAGACCTCCTCGCCCGGGACGCCTGTCCGTTGAAGCTGTCGTGGTCTACCGCGGCCATGCTGTCCGCCAGGTTTCCGATCATTTCGCCGGCCGGCAGGGTCCCCTTCCGGAATGATGGCGAATGCGGCCCCGGCCATGCGTACCAGGCCATCGACGGCGGCTATTCCGAGGGCTCCGGCCTGGGGACCATCCACGACCTGTGGCCGCTGTTCCGGGAGGCGCTCAGGGCGCACAACAGCCGCTTGGCTGAAGGACAGCCCATTGCCGTGCCCGTTTTCCTGTACCTGCAGAACTCCGCCGGCTCCGATGTCGTGGCGCGTCCCCCTGAGCTGGCCGGGGAGTTTGCCGTGCCGCTTCTGGGCATCAGTGCCAAGAACCTCCAGTCCGAGGCCACCAGCTGGATCCAGAGGCTCGACGCCGGCGCGGACGTCTGCCCGACGGGCGCGGAGCAGTGCCCGGCAGCCCAGGCGTCATTTACGGCACGCATGGGAGGCAGCGCCGTCCGGGTGTCTCCGGCCAGCCGGCCGGCCCTCGATCCGCCGCTGGGATGGACGCTGTCGCCCCTGAGCCGGGAGAGGCTGCGCCAGGCGATGGACGCGGAAGCGACTTGCCCGCCGGCCACCGGGGGACAATGCAGCGGCTTCGTCCGGCTGCTGGACGCACTTCGCGGCTGAAACAAGAGCCGCGGACGCCGATTGCCGGTCACAAGCCGTTTAGTTCGTATTGATCCTCACAAGCTGGCCGTTTTCTTCGCCGAGCCGCTTGCGGGGCGGATACGGTAGATACATGACGTCTACCATCGCCGCCGAAACCGTTAGGCCGGAACGCAATATCCCCGCAGAGATCGCCCGCTCCTGGCTGCTGGTCAATGCCATGAAGCAGGAGCTCTTCGACCAGTCGGCCGTTTCCCGCGCCGACTCGATCATCCTGGATATTGAAGATGCCGTGGACCCGTCGCAGAAGGACCAGGCCCGGAACAACGTGATCGACTGGCTCACCGCCGGCGGCAAGGCCTGGGTCCGCATCAATGACGCCACCAGCCCCTTCTGGGCGGACGACCTCGCGGGCCTGCGCGGCACCCCCGGCCTGCTCGGCGTCATGCTCGCCAAGACCGAATCGGCTGACCAGGTCACCGAAAGCTTCCACCGCATGGACGGCAAGACCCCCGTCATCCCGCTGGTCGAATCCGCCGTGGGTATCGAGGAAGCCAACCACATCGCCAAGGCACAGGGCGCCTTCCGCCTGGCCTTCGGCTCCGGCGACTTCCGCCGCGACACCGGCATGGCCGCCACCCAGGAAGCCATGGCCTACCCCCGCGCCAAACTCGTCGTCGCCAGCCGCGTGGGCAACCTGCCGGGTCCCATTGACGGACCCACCGTCGGCACCAACCACCCCATCCTGCGCGAGCAGACCGGCATCACGGTGATGATGGGCATGACCGGCAAGCTCTGCCTGGCCATCGACCAGACCCCCGTGATCAACGAGGTCATCAGCCCCACGCCGTCGGACGTCGCCTGGGCCACCGACTTCATGGCCGACTTCGAGGCCAACGGCCGCGTCATCCGCGACGGCTCCGACCTGCCCCGACTGGGTCGCGCCGAGAAGATCATGAAGCTCGCGGTCGCCTTCGGGGTGCAGCCCGCACTCTAATGCCCGCCTCGATTCTTCAGGAGGCCCCGTTGACCGATACCCGGTATCTGGTCCACGGGGTCTTTTGGGATGGGCCGCCGCCAAGCAGCGGAGCGGGTGCCTCCAGCGGAGGGGACGACGGCGGTGCGCCCGTTTTGCGCCTCCAGTCACCGGACGGGGACTTCCGGCAGCCCGCCCTCCAGGCCGGGGCACGCCTGGGCTTTGAGGTGGTGGAGCCGGGCAGGTCCTGCCTGGGCCACGTGGTGGTCCACTCATCACGTCGCCGTGACCACATCCTCTGTGCGGCCGGTGCCCCGGCAGCCAAGGGCAAGCAGTGCGAACGCTGCTTCATGCTGGACGAGTCCCGGCTGATGCACGACTTCCATCGGGGCGGACGCGTCACCCCGGGCCTTCGCGACTACCTGATGCAGGAGCACTGGCTCTACGTGGCCACGTTCGCCGGCGGTGCCACGAAAGTGGGGACGGCCTCCGGTCCGCGGAAATGGAACCGGCTCGCTGAACAGGGCGCCGTGGCGGCGAGGTACGTGGCCAGGGCGCAGGACGGCCGCGTGGTGCGGATCCTGGAGGACCTGGTGACGGCCGACGTCGGGCTGACGCAGCAGGTGCGTTCGGCGGCCAAGGCGGAGGCACTCCTGCAGCCCCTTCCCGCCCGGCAGTTGGATGCCATCAATCTCCGGGCCGCCGCGGAGGCACGAACCCTGTTGGCCCGTGCCGCCGTCGACGGCTTTGAAGATGTGGAGGAGCCGTGGGTCAGGCCGGCCCATGCTGCAGCCCTTTACGCCGGGGGAGCCCGCCACGCCTATCCGCACCCGCTGGACAGCGGCCGGCACGGCTT
>JABFWC010000351.1 GCA_013362385.1 Pseudarthrobacter sp. | reverse complement strand
CCAGGTGGCCGGATACACCAGGAGGAAGGAGCCGCTGTAGGCCACCAGCGGGGACAGCACCAGCGGAAGCACCACTTGGAAGAGCAGCGACTGGTCCACGCCTGCCACGCCGGGACCGCCCACCGCCAAACTGGCCAGGCCGGCTCCGGCGAGTCCGCCCACCAGGGCGTGGGTGGAGGAAGCGGGGATCCCGCGCCACCACATCAGCAGCCCCCAGCCGCAGGCGCTTGCCAGCCCGGCAACGAGGATGGCGAGGCCGCCGCTGCCGGCGGGCAGATGGATCCACGTGCGGCTGACTGCGACGGCGAGCAGTGCACTGAGCAGGGCGCCCAGGAAGTTGAAGAAGGCGGCGAGCATCACGCCCACGCTGGGGGTGAGGGCCCTGTTCCGGACCGCCAGGGCTACTGAGTTGGAGACGTCGCGGAAACCGTTCAGGAAGGCAAACGCCGCGGCCAGCAGGACCACGGCGACGAAAATGACCACGGTCATTTCACGATTCCTTGACGATGATGCTGCCGACCTGGGTTGCCACCCGGCGCATATCCTTGGTGACCTCCACCAGCTGGTTGGCGACGTCCCGGTTCCGGGAATACTGCGGCCACTTCATGTCGGCGATCATGTCCGCAACCCAGATCCGGTGTGTCCGCTCGGCGCGCTTGGCCAGGCGGAGGATCTCGATCCAGTAGTCCTCAAGGTCGTCCAGGTCGTTCAGCCGGCGCATGGCATCTACGGTCAGTTCGGCCTGGCGGCTGATGATCTCCAGCTGGTCCGCCGCGCGCCGGGGCAAACGGTCAAGCCGGTACAAGGCCACCAGTTCCGCGGCGGCGTCCATCTTCTCCATGGCCTCGTTGAGGTAACGGGACAGGGCGTACATGTCCTCGCGCGGAAGCGGATTGACGAAGCTGGTGCGCATGTGGGTCAGGAGCGCAAAGTGCAGTTCGGCGGACTTTGCCTCGTGGTTGTGCATGTCCTCGACGAGTTTGCCGTGCTCGTCCGCCGGAACGCCAAGGATCTCGGCGAGGGTGCCGCTGGCCAGCACGATCTGTTGTGCCATCTGGGAGAGGAGGTTCAGCCCTGCGGGCTCCTGGGGAAAAAGGCGCAGCTTCACGTGTTTACCGGTCTCCGGGGACATAAGAGGGCGGGATTGCCGCCGTGTGACTTGACCCGGCCGTGCAACTGTCGCTTACTCTACCGGGCCGCCACTGCGCCGTTGAAACAGGCGGACCCGAAATGGGCATGAAAAATGGTGCCGAACCGGATACGCCTCTCGGCGGTAGGCCGCTCTAGGCGGCTAATTGTTGAAGCCCGGGGGTTTCGCAGCTCGGCACCGGTTTCAGTCTTCTACTTAGCTCCGCTCAAGTCAATCTTGACAGCAGGCGCCTGCAGGGTGCGGGAAAGCGGCAGCGTTTTAGCGGACGACGGTCAGTCCAGTTCGCCCAGCCGCCACGCGTTTGCCGCGTGTTCGAGGTCCTCGGCCGTCTTCACCAGCTGGTGGGAGTTGCGGGTCAGCTTGCTGGCGTGCGCCTCGTTCGCGTGCTCGGCACCGTCGGCGAGGGTCGCCTGGCCTAGTGCCACGACGCGGCAGAACGCGGCGGAGCGTTCCAGCGCGACGTCGAACTCGCCGTCGAACGCGCCGGACAGGATGGCGTCCGCCATGCTCCGCATCTCGTCGGCGCCCGGCGGCTCCGCCGCGCCGGCCACCACGTTGGAAACCTGCGCAGTGTCCCTGCCCGCGCGGAAGTAGACGGATATGCGTTCGGGGTCCTGGACGGTGGCGGCCCTGAGCGCGTACAGCCGCCAGAGTGCGCCGGGAAGGGAGCGCGCAGGGCTCTCGGCCCACATCTCTGCGATGGCTTCCAGGCCCTGCTCGTCAGCGAGCCGTACCAGCCGCTCCGTGACGAGAGGGTCATCGCTGTCGCGGCCGTGGCGGACCAGGGCCTGGGCGGCAAGGTGGGCAGCCTCCGAGACGCGGGCCGGATCTGCGCCGCCGGCGAACGGCTCGAAGTCCATGGGCGCGAAGGGCTTGGGCTTGTGGTGCCGGTTGCTGCCCCCGTAATGGCTGGTTCCTGCTTGCTCGCTCATGCCCCCACGCTACTCCTGTGCCGTGGTGTTATCGAGCATCCGCGGGGCCCGCGATCGGCGTAACGGAAGGGTCTTTGGACCTTGGGTAAGGCGCGACGGCGGGGTCCGCGCCATGTGCAAAGACCCCGGAACCATGGGTTAGAGTATTAACGTCCAGAAATGGATTGGGCCGGGACGGGCGGACACACCGTGTTTGACCACCGGCAGGGGCCTTTAGCTCAGTTGGTAGAGCATCGGACTTTTAATCCGTGGGTCGTGGGTTCGAGCCCCACAGGGCCCACCCCACATGAACCGGCGCCGCCTGGCGTGCGCCGGTTGCCTCCCGGTCATGGCAGGTGCGTATGGTCCCGGACGCCGGGCCGCGACGGCCCGTCCAAACCCCACGAATCTTTCGCGTTGCTCCGGCCGGAAGAACGACGACGGCGTGAAGGCGGCCGAGGCCCGTCCCGGTCCACGGGTGAAGTCGATGGCTTAGCGGCTGCCCGCCCCGGCGATCCCAGTTGCGCAGCGGTTCCTAGCGGCTGAAGTGGGGGTTCGGCACGCCCTCGGGCAGGCCCGCAAGGATGTCCTCGGCGACCTGGCGCACCTTGACATTCCGGTGGCTCGAGGCCTTGGCCAGGATGGCGAAAGCCTCCTGGTAGGAGCACCTGTTCTGTGCCATGATCACGCCGCAGGCCACGTTGATGGAGGTGCGGCTGTCAAGGGCCGAGCGGAGATCGGTGGCCAGGGAACGAGCGGTGTGCATATCGATGGCCATCTGGAGGCTCCTGGCCGCAAGGATGGCGAAGGAGCGTGCCTCGGCGATGACCTGCAGCGGGAAGGCCTTTTCGTCCTGGGCAAAGAAGGCCAAGGCGGCAGTTGCCTGGCCGGGGTCGCTGGCCGGTGCGCTTCCGGCAGCGCCCCCCAGGCCGGTGTCCAGTCGGAGCCTGATCGCCAGGGCGCTGCCGAACCCGGCAACCTGCAGCTGGCTGGAGTACTGCTGCCAGCGGAAGTCTCCGTTCCGCTGCAGGACTGCCACCGGGTGTGCGCCGGACAGCACGTCGACGACCGGCCCCTCCGCCGTTTCCTGCTCCCAGTGCAGCAGCGTTACCACCTGGTCGCTGGTGCCGGTGACCGCGGGGCTTCGCTTGTGCTGGCGCAGCACCACGCCGCAGCCGACGTCGGACCCGGCGGTCCCGGCCACGTGGTCGAGTGCGGCGGCCGAAAGCAGGTCGAGGGACGCATCCAGCGTTTCCGCGCCGGTCACCAGGTCAATGAGGATGGGCGGCGTTCCGGTGCGGATGCGGTGCGGGCCTTCTGCGGCACGCGGCTCTGCCAAACGGGCCGGGCGGGGCCGGTGGAGGTTCCCTGAGGTCAGAGGGCCGGCGACGGCTGGGGGAGAGTCCTTGGTCTCAAAGGACTCCTCGTCGCCGGCCCCGCTTACTACCCGGGTCCGGTGGACCGGGAAGCCTGAACTTGCGCGTGATGCGTGCATTGCCAGTCTCGCACCCCCTAGTGAGCCAAGTACCGCGGGCCGG
>JABFWC010000258.1 GCA_013362385.1 Pseudarthrobacter sp. | reverse complement strand
TTCCCGCTCCGCGGCGATGGTGGTGTTCTCGCCGTGACCGGTGCGGACCACAGTGTCGGCGGGCAGTGTCAGGAGCCGTTCTCGGATGGAGGCGAGGATGGTCGGGTAGTCGCTGTAGGACCGTCCGGTGGCGCCGGGGCCGCCGTTGAACAGGGTGTCCCCGGTGAAGACTGTTCCTTCGCTTTGCAGGTAGAAGCAGGTGGATCCCGGTGAGTGGCCCGGCGTGTGGATGGCCTTGAGGGTTGCCCCGCCCACCTGGAACTCGTCACCGTCGGCGTGGTGCCGGTGCGGTTCAAAGTCCGGGTACACCTGCTTCCAAAGGACCAGGTCCTCCGGGTTCAGGTAGATCGGGGCGCCCACGGCCTCGGAAACCTCGCGGGCGGCGCCGATGTGGTCGTTGTGCGCGTGGGTCAGCAGGATCGCCTTGACCTTGCGGCCTTTGACCTGGCCGATGATGGCCTTGGCGTCGTGCGGGGAATCGATGATCACGCATTCGGTGTCATTGCCCACGATCCAGACGTTGTTGTCCACGTCCCAGGTGCCGCCGTCGAGCGAAAACGTGCCGGAGGTGACGAGGTTCTCGATGGTGACGCTCATGCCGATGCCCCTGCCTGCCCGATCTCTACAACGGAGCGCAGGACCTTGCCCTCGTGCATCTTGTGGAAGGCTTCCTCCACCTGGTCGATGGTGATGCGTTCGGAGACGAAGGCGTCCAGGTCCAGGTTGCCCTGCTTGTAGTGGGACACCAGCATCGGGAAGTCACGCGAGGGCAGGCAGTCGCCGTACCAGGAGGACTTCAGCGATCCGCCGCGGCCAAAGACGTCCAGCAGCGGCAGCTCCAGCTTCATCTCCGGCGTCGGGACGCCCACCAGGACCACGCGGCCGGCAAGGTCGCGGGCATAGAAGGCCTGCTTGTACGTTTCAGGGCGGCCGACGGCGTCAATCACCACGTCCGCCCCGAAGCCTCCGGTGAGGGCCCGGATGGCCTCGACGGCGTCTTCCTGCTTCGAGTTGATCCCGTGGGTGGCGCCGAGGGACTTGGCCATTTCGATCTTGTTGTCGTCGATGTCCACGGCGATGATCGTCGTCGCGCCCGCCAGCCTGGCGCCGGCGATCGCCGCGATGCCCACGCCGCCGCAGCCGATCACTGCCACGGACTCGCCGCGTTTGACCTCGCCGGTGTTGATGGCGGCGCCGATGCCGGCCATCACGCCGCAGCCGAGCAGGCCGACGGCGGCGGCATCAACCTCGGGGTCAACCTTGGTGCATTGTCCGGCAGCAACCAGCGTCTTCTCGGCGAATGCGCCAATGCCGAGCGCGGGCGACAGTTCGGTGCCGTCCTCAAGGGTCATCTTCTGCGTTGCGTTGTGCGTGTTGAAGCAGTACTGCGGCTGGCCCTTGGCGCAGGCGCGGCACTGACCGCACACCGCCCGCCAGTTCAGGATCACCCGGTCGCCGGGTGCCACGGATGTAACGTCCGGGCCGACAGCGCTGACAATCCCGGTGGCCTCGTGGCCCAGCAGGTACGGGAAGTCGTTACCGATGCCGCCCTGCTTGTAGTGCAGGTCGGTGTGGCAGACGCCGCAGGTGAGAATGTCCACCAGCGCCTCCCCCGGACCCGGATCCGGCACCAGGATGGTCTCCAGCGTTACCGGGGCGTCCTTCTCCCGGGCAATGACAGCTTGAACCTTATGGACCATTAGTTCTCGTGTTCCTTTCCTGGACCTTGGCAGATCCGGTGGGTCGGCACCATGTGCCAATCTAGCTGACGCCACTGCCGGAGGACTCGGGAGTACAGGAGGGCGGATAGCGTGATTGCGTAGTACGCAACGCGACGCACAGCGCTACTAAGAATATGACAGCGGCCACATCGCCGTGTCAATAGATATATCAGTCCCCGGTCAGGGAGCGAGGTCTGCATCGACCACGTCGGTTGGCCGTCCCAAACGTCCCGTTATGTGGCCAAAAACTCCGGCAGTAGGCTGGATGGCATGGCTTTTCAAGAACACCCTGCCGAGCGGCGTGAGATTAACGTCCGCCGGGCGCCCAGATACGTCCCGTTCCTGATCGTCGGGGCGCTGCTGGGTATTGTTGCCGCCGGGGTGGTGGCCTACGCGCTGCCGGGTGACGCCAGCTTCGATCCCGGCGCCGTCTTCGGTTTCTTCATGGTGATGTTCGCCGCCGGCGGGGCCGTCCTCGGCGCCGTGCTTGCCTTGATCCTGGACCGCCGCAGCATCAAGCGGCAGCAGCGGGCAGTGGTGGAAGCGGTTCCCGACTCGGAGCCCGACACCGACCCCCAGCCCTAGCGGGTCCCAAACGCCTGGCGGGTCACAAACCGGCGGCCGGAAAAGTCGTACCGCATGTCGTGAGATAATCGACCAGTGGCACGCGGCGATGGAAAACTTTCCCATGATCTTCTCCCCGGCGAAAAAGGCCCGCAGGACGCTTGCGGCGTCTTCGGCGTCTGGGCACCGGGCGAAGAAGTAGCAAAACTTACCTATTACGGGCTGTACGCTCTGCAGCACCGTGGTCAGGAGTCCGCTGGTATAGCCACCAGCGACGGCAAGCGGATCAACGTCTACAAGGACATGGGACTCGTCTCCCAGGTCTTCGACGAGACCACGCTGAACACCCTGACCGGGCACCTGGCCGTGGGCCACTGCCGCTACTCCACCACCGGCGCCAGCCACTGGGCTAACGCCCAGCCCACCCTGGGCGCCACCGCCACCGGCACGGTGGCCCTGGCCCACAACGGCAACCTCACCAACACCGCCGAGCTCAACGCCATGATCCAGGAACGCAATGGCGGCCAGCTCACCGGCGAAATGAAGCAGGGCAACACCTCGGACACTGCCCTGGTCACAGCACTGATGGAGGGCGAACCGGGCAAGAGCCTCGAGGACACCGCCACCGAACTCCTGCCCAAGATCAAGGGCGGCTTCTGCTTCGTCTTCATGGACGAGGGCACCCTCTACGCTGCGCGTGACACCTACGGCATCCGCCCGCTGGTCCTGGGCCGGCTCGAGCGCGGCTGGGTGGTGGCCTCCGAGCAGTCCGCTCTGGCCACCGTCGGCGCAAGCTTCATCCGCGAAATCGAGCCGGGCGAGTTCATCGCCATCGACGAGGAAGGCGTCCGCTCCAAGCGCTTCGCCGAGCCGACGCCGGCAGGCTGCGTTTTCGAATACGTCTACCTTGCGCGTCCGGATGCGGCCATTGCCGGCCGGTCCGTCTACGAGTCCCGCGTGGAGATGGGCCGCCAGCTGGCCCGCGAGAACACCCACGAAGCGGACATCGTCATCCCCGTGCCGGAATCGGGTACCCCGGCAGCGGTGGGTTACGCCGAGGAGTCCGGGATCCCCTTCGCCCACGGCTTCGTCAAGAACTCCTACGTGGGCCGCACGTTCATCCAGCCCTCGCAGACCCTGCGCCAGCTGGGCATCCGGCTGAAGCTGAACGCCCTTGAATCCGTGATCCGCGGCAAGCGCGTGGTGGTGGTGGATGACTCGATCGTCCGCGGCAACACCCAGCGGGCCATCGTCCGGATGCTCCGGGAAGCCGGCGCCGCCGCCGTGCACGTCAAGATTTCCTCCCCGCCCGTCCAGTGGCCGTGCTTCTACGGCATCGACTTCGCCTCGCGCGCCGAGCTCATCGCCAACGGTGCCACCATCGAGGAGATCTCGCAGGCCATCGGCGCCGACTCGCTGGCGTACATCTCGGAGGACGGCATGATCGGGGCCACCCGCCAGCCGCGCGAACGCCTCTGCACCGCCTGCTTCACCGGCAAATACCCCATCAAGCTTCCGGACGCCGACAAGCTGGGCAAGAACCTGCTGGAGCGCACCGACCTCGGGGGCCTGAAGCCGTCGCCGTCCGCACTGCCCGGCGAGACCGCCGCCCTGGCCGTTGACGCCACCGAGGATCCGGCAGAAAAAGCCGGCGCCACGGGCTGCGATCCCGGGCCGGACTCCGAATTCGAGAACCTGCTGACCGAAGCCGACCTCGTGCCCGACGTACACGCCGCCACCAGCGCCGACAAGAAGGACTCCGTATGACCTCCGCCACCCCCGCCGCAGAGAACTCCGGCATCACCTACGCCTCCGCAGGCGTGGACGTTGAAGCCGGGGACCGCGCCGTCGAGCTCATGAAGGATGCCGTCAAGGCAACCCACAACTCCTCGGTGATCGGCGGGGTGGGCGGCTTCGCCGGCCTCTACGACGTCTCAAGGCTCCTGACCTACAAGAAGCCCCTGCTGGCAACATCCACCGACGGCGTCGGCACCAAGGTGGCCATCGCCCAGGCGATGGACATCCACGACACCATCGGGTTCGACCTGGTGGGCATGGTGGTCGACGACATCGTGGTGGTGGGCGCGGAACCGCTGTACATGACCGACTACATTGCCTGCGGCAAGGTGGTGCCCGAGCGCATCGCCGGTATCGTCCGCGGCATCGCCTCCGCCTGCTCCGTCGCGGGCACGGCACTGGTGGGGGGCGAAACCGCCGAACACCCCGGCCTGCTGGGCGAGCACGAATACGATGTTGCCGGTGCGGCCACCGGTGTCGTGGAAGCCGACGCGCTGCTGGGTCCGGACCGGGTCCGCGCCGGGGATGTGGTGATCGGCATGGCCTCCTCCGGCCTGCACTCCAACGGCTACTCCCTGGTCCGCCGCGTCATCAACCACGCCGGCTGGGCGCTGGACCGCCAGGTCTCCGAACTTGGCCGCACCCTGGGCGAGGAACTCCTTGAGCCCACCCGCGTCTACGCCGCCGACTGCCTCGACCTCGCACGGACCTTCCCGGTGAACTCCGGCGCCGCTGTCCACGGCTTCAGCCACGTCACCGGCGGCGGCCTTGCCGCCAACCTGGCACGCGTCCTCCCGCAGGGCCTGGTGGCAACCGTGGACCGTGCCACCTGGGAACTGCCGGCCATCTTCAAGCTGGTGTCCGAACTGGGCAACGTTCCGCTGGCCGACCTTGAACGCACCCTGAACCTGGGCGTGGGCATGGTGGCCATCGTGTCCCCGGAAGCCGCGGACGCCGCCGTCGCGCGCCTGAACGAGCGCGGGCTGCCGTCCTGGATCATGGGCACGGTGACCGAAGATTCAGAGTCCATCCTGAAGTCCGGCCCGGACTATGTCCAGGGCGCCAAGGGCGTGGACGGCGGAGCGGTCCGCCTGGTCAACGCCTACGCGTAACGACTCAATACAGCGGGTCCCCACCGGCTTGGACTACTCCAGTCCGGTGGGGACCCGCAGCATTTAAGCGATCTGGATGAGGCTGAGGACGCCGCCCTGGGGGTCCCGGATGGTGGCCAGCGAGCCGTCGGACGGCCGCTCGTCCGGCTCCACCATGACTTCTCCCCCGCACTCGATGGCAGTATCGGCGGCGCGGCGGACGTCTGCCACGCCGAAGTAGATCTGCCAGGCAGGCTCGTCGCCTTCGTCGGCAGGAACGACGCCGGCCACCTCGCCGCCGTCGATGAGCAGCGTGCTGTAGCTGCCGCCGTCGTCCTGGGGGTACTCGGTGACCTCGTGCCCGAACAGTTGCTGGAAGAAGCCGACGGCGGCCTGCGGCTCGGGTGTCAGCAGTTCCGCCCACGCCAGCGCACCCGGCTCGTTGAAGAGGTGGCTTCCGCGGTGCGTCCCGGCCTGCCAGATGCCCGTGGTCCCGCCGCCGGGCGGGGCGAGGAAAGCCAGCACTCCGGTGTCCCCCACCTGCTCCGGACCGAACTGGACGTCGCCGCCGGCATGTACGGCATCCTCCACCAGGGCGGCGGCGTCCGTGGCCGCGAAATAGACGTTCCACCGGGCGGGGGTTCCTGCAGGCTGCAGGGGTCCTTGCGGCGCAATGGTGGCAACCAGCCGGTCGCCAACGAAGGCCTGCGCGTAGCTGCGGCCGTCCGGCGTGGGAAAGTCCTGGTACGTCCAGCCGAACAGCCGCCCGTAAAAGTCTTTCGCGGCGGCAACATCCGGCGCCTGCAGGTCAGCCCAGCAGGGCTCACCATTGGCGTAGTTGGTACGGAGAGTCATCCGGTCAGGCTACCAGCGTCCACTGGGTGCCCGGCTCAAACCGGCCGGCACGGCCTGCGAAAACGACTAACCGATGCGACGGTGGTCTACCTCGTCGTCATCGTCATCCAAATCATCCGCGTACTTGTCCACGTAAGCCGAATAGTCCGGTTCAACCGGTTCATTCGAGTAATGGCTCGTTGAACGACTGCTGGGGCCTGTCAGCTCACGCTGAAGTGCCGAGTAGTCAGTGTTCGGGGAGTAGTACTTAATGTCCCGAGCCTGCTTGGTAGCTTTTGCCTTTTGACGGCCGCGCCCCATGGCGTGACCCCCTTTTGTACTTGGACCGGAGGTGGTCACCTTGGCGATGGTGAGGCCCCGGAATGATTGGTCAATTTGTCGTACACCTAGATTACATGCTTTCGGCGGGCCTCGCTTGCCGCTAGGGGGCCCGGACGGCGCCGTGGGGTACCATGACGCAGCTCCACCCGCGCGATTCCGGCTTTTTTCTTCGATAGAGTCACTTAAGAACTGCCGATTTCGGCCGGCTTCCCGGCGAGCCGCGGAACGAAACCCAGGAGATCCACACCCGTGAACCACCAGGACATCCCGCCCAAGCCAGCATCTCCGCCCACGGGAGGCATGCCCCGGGTCCACGGGGCCGGCGGCGGCCCGGTGCCCGCGCCGGCGTCGGTCACCTGGTCCCAGCCCCTCCCGGAACCCGGGCAGTCCCGGCCCGCACACAAGGGTCCGGCGCTCTGGAAGGCGCTGTTCGCCGTCGTCATCGTGGCAGTTGTTGCCGGACTGGCATGGCTTGCCGTGTGGCTGGGCTCCGGCGCCGGCCAGGATACGGCACGGGCGCAGGCACCCGGCGTGCTGCAGATTTCCGCCACCCCTGCCGCCACCCCCCTTCCGCTGCCCCGGGATGGCGTGGCGCCGGCGCAGTACGCCGTGGGCGACTGCTTCAAGGACTTCGACCCCGAGGCGCTGACGTCCTCACTGGTGGCGTGCGACTCCGGACATTCGGCGCAGCTGGTGGCAGTGTTCCACTACCCCGAGGACGCGGCCTATCCCGGTGCAGATGCCCTACAGGCCAAGGCGCTGGAGGCATGCCAGGCGGCAAAACTCGGCCCGGCCGCCAACCAGTTCCAGCTCAACTTCCAGCGCAGCTTTCCCAGCAGCACCAGCTGGGCCTCGGGCGACCGCAGGGTGGACTGCTACGTCACCGCTGACGGCGGCAACGTCATTAACGCCAGCGTGCTACCCTGACGGTCCAACCGCCGGGGCAGCACGCTTGCGTTATATGAGGCGTTAGTCCTTCCGCCGCACGGACAGGCCCGAGGTGGGGGCACCTGTCAGGGCGTCCACGTTGCCCTTGGTCAGCTCGTCCAGGTCCGCCGCGGTATCGACCAGGACGGTGTCGCCGTCGCTGATCTCGCCGGCCAGGATGCCCTTGGCCAGCCGGTCGCCGATCTCACGCTGCACCAGTCGGCGCAGCGGCCGTGCGCCGTAGGCGGGGTCATAGCCGGACAGCGCCAGCCATGCCTTCGCCCCGTCCGTGACTTCCAGGGTGAGGCGCCGTTCGCGCAGCCGCCGGCCCAGCTCGGCCACGTGCAGCTCCACGATGTGCCCCAGTTCCTCCATCGACAAGGCGTCGAACAGCACCACCTCGTCCAGCCGGTTGAGGAACTCCGGCTTGAAGGACGCGTTGACGGTGGCCATCACGGCGTTGCGCTTGGCCTCGGCGTCCAGGGATGGGTCCACCAGGAACTGGCTGCCGAGGTTTGAGGTGAGCACAAGGATCACGTTGCGGAAGTCCACGGTTCGGCCCTGGCCGTCAGTCAGGCGTCCGTCATCGAGCACCTGCAGGAGGATGTCAAAGACCTCGGGGTGGGCCTTCTCCACCTCGTCCAGCAGCACCACGGAGTAGGGACGCCGGCGGACCGCCTCGGTCAGCTGGCCGCCTTCCTCGTAGCCCACGTATCCCGGAGGCGCGCCGACCAGCCGGGCCACGGAGTGTTTCTCTCCGTATTCGGACATGTCGATGCGCACCATGGCGCGTTCGTCGTCGAACAGGAAGTCCGCCAGCGCCTTGGCCAGCTCGGTCTTGCCGACGCCGGTAGGGCCCAGGAACAGGAAGGAACCGGTGGGCCGGTTGGGGTCGCTGATGCCCGCCCGGGCGCGGCGAACGGCGTCGGAGACAGCCGCCACGGCCTTGGACTGGCCGATCAGGCGCCTGCCCAGTTCCTCCTCCATGTGCAGCAGCTTCTGGCTTTCGCCCTGCAGCATGCGTCCGGCCGGGATTCCAGTCCAGGCGGAGATGACCTCGGCGATATCCTCCGCCGTCACTTCCTCGGCCACCATCTGGGCGGGCTTGTCCCCCACCGCAGCCTCGGCTTCGGCAGCGGCGTTCAGCTCACGTTCGAGGGCGGGAATCTCGCCGTAGAGGATCCGCGAGGCGGTCTCCAGGTCGCCTTCACGCTGGGCCTTGTCCGCGGCGGAGCGCAGCTCGTCCAGTTTCGCCTTCAGGTCGCCCACCCGGTTGAGGCCTGCCTTTTCGGCCTCCCAGCGGGCATTCAGGGCCGAGAGTTCCTCTTCCTTGTCCGCCTTGTCCGCCCGCAGCGCAGCGAGCCGTTCCACGGACGCGGGGTCCGATTCACCGCTCAGGGCCAGCTCCTCCATGGTGAGCCGGTCCACCTGGCGCCGCAGCTGGTCGATCTCCTCCGGGGCGGAGTCAATTTCCATCCGCAGCCGGGAGGCGGCCTCGTCCACGAGGTCGATGGCCTTGTCCGGCAGCTGGCGACCGGAAATGTAGCGGTTGGACAGGGTTGCGGCCGCCACCAGGGCGGAGTCCGCGATGGACACCTTGTGGTGCGCCTCGTAGCGCTCCTTGAGGCCGCGGAGGATGCCGATGGTGTCCTCCACGCTCGGCTCGCCGACGTAGACCTGCTGGAAGCGCCGTTCGAGGGCAGCATCCTTCTCGATGTTTTCGCGGTACTCGTCGAGGGTGGTGGCGCCGATCAGGCGGAGCTCGCCGCGGGCGAGCATGGGCTTGAGCATGTTGCCCGCGTCCATGGAGGAATCACCGGTGGCACCTGCTCCCACAACGGTGTGGATCTCGTCGATGAAGGTGACGATCTGGCCTTCCGAGCCCTTGATCTCCTCAAGGACCGCTTTCAGCCGCTCCTCGAATTCACCGCGGTACTTGGCGCCCGCAACCATCGAGCCAAGGTCCAGGGAGATCAGGGTCTTCCCCCGCAGGCTTTCCGGAACGTCGCCGGCCACCATCCGCTGCGCGAGCCCTTCCACGACTGCGGTCTTGCCCACGCCGGGTTCGCCGATGAGCACGGGGTTGTTCTTGGTGCGCCGGGACAGGACCTGGACGACGCGCCGGATTTCGGAGTCGCGGCCGATCACGGGGTCCAGCTTGCCGGACCGGGCCATCGCGGTGAGGTCGGTGCCGTACTTCTCCAGCGCCTGGAAGGTGTTCTCCGGGTCCGGGTTGTCTACCTTGCGGTCGCCACGGACACCGGGCAGCGCGGCGAGCAGGGCTTCGCGGGAAGCTCCGGCGTCGCGCAGCAGCCGTGCGGCAGCATCATTGCCCGCGGAGAGGCCGATCAGGAGCACTTCAGTGGACACGAACGTGTCCCCGAGCCGGTCCGCCTCCTCCTTGGCGTTCTGGATGACCTGGAGGGCCGGGCGGGACAGCTGCGCCTGCTGGCTGGAGCCGCCGGATGTGGCGGGCAGGGCCTTGATCGCGGTGCTCGCCTGGACACTGACCGAATCCGGGTCGGCCCCCGTGGCGCGGAGCAGCGCCACGGCGACGCCTTCGCGCTGGTCCATCAGCGCCTTCAGGAGGTGGGCAGGTTCCACTTGTGGGTTGCCTGCCGTCGAGGCGTTCATCGCCGCGGCGGAAAGAGCCTCCTGGCTCTTGGTGGTGAATTTGACGTCCAAAGAGAGCTCCTTTCACAGGGCGTGTTGACTAAGTTGAGTCTACTACGCTCAACTTTGGATGAAGGCGTCCATTAGCCATGTTTGCCCACGGCGAAACGCCTGTCCAGAGCCGGACGTTCCAGCCGTGTGCCGGGAGCGCCCTGATCCGGGGTTCTCTGCCGGGCGCTACGTCCCGTATACGGACACGGCGGCGGCCTTGACCACGAAGTGCACCGCCATGCCCGGGGCGAGGGCCAGGTCCGCGGAGGCCGCGGGGGTGATGTCCGCGGCGAGGCCGCCTGCCCGCACCCGGACCTGGTCGCCGTGGGGCTCCAGATCGGTGATGGTGACCGCAAAGGAATTGCGGGGGCTTCCGTGCGCGTGGTCCGGGAACGCGTCGTCCAGGAAGACGGAAACGGCCGACGGCGGGAACACGGCGACGCCGGGACTGCCCGGCGCCGGCAGCTGGCCGGCTTCCTCGTCATTGCCCGAGACCCGCAGCCCCTGGCCCGTACGGACCCCCGCCCCCTCAAGTATCCCGGGGACGAAGTTCAGCCCTGCCAGCCCCGCGGCGAACCGGCTTCGGGGCCGCTCCAGCACCTCCCGGGTGGGACCCTCCTCCGCGATCTTTCCGTCTTCCAGGATGACCACCCTGTCGGCGAGCATCAGCGCGTCCAGCACGTCATGGGTGACGATAATGGCCTGCCTCCCCGCGAGGACGCGCCTGAACAGGCGTCGCAGAAGCGGGGCCGAGTGGATGTCCAGGGCGGCGAGGGGTTCGTCCAGCAGGAGGAGCCCGGGATCGGCGGCGAGCGCCCGGGCCACGGCCACCCGCTGGGCCTGGCCGCCGGAGAGTTCGGCGGGGCGGCGCGCTGCGAGGTCCGCCACGCCCACCTCCCCCAGCCAGTGCAGGGCGAGATCCGCTGCGGCACGCTTGCCGGTACCGGCGCTCCGGGGTCCGAAGGCCACGTTGTCCGCGGCGCTCAGGTGCGGAAACAGCAAGGGTTCCTGAGCCAGCAGGGCGGTGCCGCGCTGGTGCGGAGGCAGCCAGGTGTGTTCTCCAGCGCCGGATTCACGGCCCAGGTCGAACAGGAGCCTGCCGTTGAGTTCGGCCCGCCCGCTGTCCGGCCGCAGCAGGCCCGCGATGCTCGACAGGAGAGTGGACTTGCCCGCGCCGTTGGGCCCCATGAGGGCCACGGTTTCCCCCGGCCGCACCGTAAGGGCCACGTCGAAACCGCGCCCGGCCACGACTGCCTCGTAGGACAACGTCACGCGGCGTTCCCTCCTGCCGGGGCCGCCGTCGTCGTGGGCTGCTCCCCGGCTCCGGCGCGCGCTGCGGGACGGCGGTAGGCGAGCGCAACCACCGCGACAGCGACGGCCACCAGCACCAGGGACAGTGCGACGGCGGCGTCCGGGTCCGTTTCCCGCTGCAGGTAGATTTCCAGGGGCAGTGTCCGGGTAACGCCCTGCAGGCTCCCGGCGAAGGTCAGCGTGGCGCCGAACTCGCCCAGGCTGCGGGCGAAGGAGAGGATTGCGCCGGAGGCCAGGCCAGGCAGGACGAGCGGGAGCGTAACGCGCCGGAACACGGTGCCGGGCCGGGCACCCAGAGTGGCTGCCACGGCCTCATAGCGGAAACCCGACGTTCGGAGCGCGCCTTCCAGGCTCACCACCAGGAACGGCAGCGCAACAAAGGCCTGTGCCAGCACCACCGCCGTAGTGGAGAAGGCAATCTGCAGGCCGAGCACGTCGAGGGTCCGCCCCAGCAGCCCCTGCCGGCCGAATGTGTAGAGCAGCGCGATGCCGCCCACCACCGGCGGAAGCACCAGCGGCAGGAGCACCAGCGAGCGCAGCAGGCCCTGCAGCCGGAAGCTGTCCCGGGCCAGGACCAGCGCCAGCGGCACGCCGAGCACGATGCACAGGACGGTGCTGGCCGCCGAGGTCCGCAGGCTCAGTCCGAGGGCCGTCAGTGCAGGTTCCGAGGTGACGAGGGGGACGAAATGCGTCCAGTCCACCCGCAGCACCATGGCCAGCAGCGGCAGGACCACCAGCACGGCGGCAACGGCTGCCAATGCCCGGGCCCAGCCGGGAATCCCGGTGTACTCCTGCCGACCCACCTGGTGCCTTCCTGTCCTGCGCCCCTCGCCCTGCGCGTGTGCCATTCCTGCGGTTCAGCGGCTTTCGAGTACCTGCTTGAGCCTGGACAACTGTGCCACCTCCGACTCCATGGTCTTGGTGACCAGGGAATCCAGGACGCGCATCAGGACCGGCAGTTTGGCGTCAAGGCTGAAGTTCACGGTGGTCCCGCCGTCGGCCTCGGCCAGGGTGTAGGTGCCGGTGGGCCGCGCGGGGCCGGCGACCACCTCGAAGGCCAGCAGGTGTCCCGGCCGGGCTTCGGTGATCCGGTAGTCGCCCTGGAGGGGACGGCCCCTGGGACCGGTCAGGGTCTGGCTGTAGACGGCTCCGAGTTCCCCCGCGTTGCCTTCCTTGAGCGAGATGGACTGCACGCCCTGCCGCCAGGCCGTGTTGTTCAGCCCGTCGGCGAGGAAGCGGTACACCTCAAGGGCGGGCCGGTTGATGGTGATGCTGCTCTCTGCGTGTGCCATGGGCTTTTTTCCCTTCCTGAAACCGTTGGAACCAAAGCTACTGGCCGCCGGGGCCGAATCCCGCCTCCGCCAGCACTTTTTGGCCTTCGGCGCCGGCCACCAGGTCAAGGAATGCAGACACGGTGGCCTTGTTCCGGCCCGTGCTGGTGGCGGCAATCGGGTAGGTGTTGACCGCGCTCCCGGACTCCGGAAATCCGATACCTGTGACCTTGGTTCCCGCGGCCTTGATGTCCGTGGCGTAGACCAGGCCTGCGTCCGCTTCGGCGGAGGTGACCTTGCCCAGGACGTCGGTCACGGCGTTTTCCTCGCTGACCGGGCTGAGCCTGACGCCGGCGGCGTCGGCCACCTTTCCTGCCGCGGCCCCGCAGGGGACCTGCCTGGCACAGGTGACCAGCCGGATGCCCGGGCGGGCCAGGTCCTTCAGTGACGTAATACCGGCGGGGTTGCCGGGCGGTACCGCGATGGCAAGGGTGTTGGTGGCGAAGTTCCGCGGCGTGCCCCCGGCCAGGCCGGCGTCCTGCAGTTTTTGCATGTTGGCCGTGTCCGCCGACGCAAAGACGTCCGCGGGGGCGCCCTGGCTGATCTG
>JABFWC010000138.1 GCA_013362385.1 Pseudarthrobacter sp. | reverse complement strand
CCCTACGTCCCTGGAAGGCCGAACAACTCGGCGGCGGCTACGCACTGTCGTCCTGGGTGGAGAAGACCGCCTATGAAGCGGCGGCCGCGATCATTGCCGTGTCCGAGGGCATGCGGCAGGACATCCTGCGCAGCTACCCCAACGTCAACCCGGAGAAGGTCCGCGTGGTCCACAACGGCATCGACGTGGAGCTGTGGCAGCGTGACGAAAATGACGACGCCGTCCGCGCCCTGGGCATCGACCCCGCCAAGCCGAGCGTCGTCTTTGTGGGAAGAAACACACGCCAGAAGGGCGTCCCCTACCTCCTGCGGGCGGCGGCGAAACTTCCCGCCGACGTGCAGCTGGTCCTGTGCCTGGGGGCGGCGGACACGCCGGAACTGGCGGCGGAGACTGCTGCACTGATCGAGGACCTGCAGAAGCAGCGCACCGGCGTGGTCCTCATCGAGCGGATGCTGCCCCGGCATGAGCTGATCCAGGTGCTCAGCCACGCCACGGCCTTCGCCTGCCCGTCCATCTACGAGCCGCTCGGGATCGTCAACCTCGAAGCCATGGCCTGCGGTGCTGCCGTGGTGGCCAGCGCAACCGGCGGCATCCCCGAGGTGGTGGAGCACGGCCGGACCGGGCTGCTGGTCGACCTGGAACAGGTTACCGACGGTACCGGGACACCCCTGGATCCGGAGAAGTTCGTCACGGAGTTCGCGGCCGCCCTCACGGAAGTGGTGTCCGATCCCGCGCGTGCCCGCGCCATGGGGCAGGCCGGCCGCGAGCGCGCGGAAAAGCACTTCTCGTGGGAGTCCATCACGGAAACCACGCTCGAGGTGTACCGGTCGGTGCTGCCGGCCGCCGGCTGACCGTTTCATTAGCAGTTCGACGACGGCGCCGCTCCCCGCGAAGGGAGCGGCGCCGTCGTCATTCCAAGCGCTGCTGATCCGCAGCTCAGTGCTTCTGCGCTGCGGCCGCACTGGCCAGGAGCGCCTTCTCGTCCACGGGGGACTGGCCGCTGGCACGTTCACTGCGCCGGTGCGCCCGCGCCTCGTCCTGCCGCGCCTTTTCGGCGCCCGTGGCGATGGCTGCGCGGACGTGTTCGTCGCCGTAGCCGAAGGCGTCCACCAGGTCCAGCGCATGCGGGCGGATCTTCTCCAGCAGCCTGTTGATGTACCCGCCCACGGTGCGTGCCCGCTGCATGGACAGCCGGCCGTTCATCAGGTACCACGACAGGTTCTTCTCAATCAGGGACAGGCCGAAGAGGTCACGCAGCCAGGTAAGGACCAGCTTGGTCCCCGGGTCCGCCACCTGCTGCAGCGCGTCGGTGAAGGCCTCCCATTGCAGCAGCTCCGCGTGTGCCTGGGCCGCGTCAATAAGTTCGTTCTGGTGGCGGTTGAACAGGGCCGCGCCCTTGTCCTGCGGCAGCCGGTTGCTGCCCTTCAGGGCCGCGCCCGCCTCAGCCACCATGGTCTGCACCCTGTCGGTGAGCAGCGCGCGCTGGCTTTCCTCGTCGCGCAGCGCAATGGCGGCCTTCTGCACCGAACCGGTGTCGGCCATGAACTGTGCCACCTGCCGCAGGCCGGTGCGGTGGACGGCTGCGCCGGCAGCCTGGCCCACCACGTAGCGGGCCAGGACGCCGAAGTCGACGTTGCGGAATTCCTTGGCGTAGTCGGCCAGCAGCCGCTTGGCCACCAGCTGGAGCAGCACGGTGTTGTCGCCCTCGAAGGTGGCGTAGACGTCGAGGTCGGCCCGGAGCGAGGCGAAGCGGTTCTCGATCAGGAATCCGGCCCCGCCGCAGGCCTCGCGGCACTCCTGCAGGGTGTCCAGCGCGTGCCAGGTGCTGAGCGGCTTGAGCGCTGCGGCAAGTGTCTCCAGGTCCTGGCGGTCGGCGTCAGTGGCGGTGGCGCCGGAGAACACGTCGTCGAATTTTTGCAGGAGCTGCTCGTGGGCGAAGCTGGCCGCATAAGTTGTGGCCAGGCGGGTGAAGAGCCTGCGCTGGTGCCGCTGGTAGTCGAGGAGCACCTCCTCATCGGTGTGGGATGAGGCGTTGAATTGGCGGCGTTCGGCGGCGTAGTGAATGGCGGCCTTGAGCGCCACCTTGGAGGCGGCGACGGCGGCGCCGTCCAGGGAGACGCGGCCCTGCACAAGGGTCCCCAGCATGGTGAAGAAGCGCCGGCCGGGGCTGGCGATGGGTGAGCTGTACGTTCCGTCGGCGTCGACGTCGCCGTAGCGGTTCAGGAGGTTGGTCCGGGGGACCCGTACGTGGGTGAAGTGCAACCGTCCGTTGTCGATGCCGTTGAGGCCGCCTTTGATGCCGTCGTCCTCGCCGCCGATGCCGGGTAGGAATTCCTTGGTGCCGGGATCCCGAAGGTCCACGTAGAAGGCGTGCACGCCGTGGTTGACACCGTGGGTCACCAGCTGGGCAAACACGACGGCGGCCAGGCCGTCGTTGGCGGCGTTTCCGATGTAGTCCTTCCAGGCGGCCCGGAAGGGCGTGTGGAGGTCGAACTCCTCAGTGGCGGGATCGTAGGTCGCCGTGGTGGCGATGCTGGCAACATCTGAGCCGTGGCCGGTTTCGGTCATGGCAAAGCACCCGGGTATTTCCAGGCTCATGATGCCGGGCAGCCACTTGGCATGGTGGCGCCCGGTCCCGAGGTGCATCACCGCGGAGCCGAAGAGCCCCCACTGGACCCCGGCCTTGATCTGGAGGGACGGGTCAGCCACCACCAGTTCCTCGAAGCCGGCGATGTTGCCGCCGTGGTCGTCGGCGCCGCCCAGGTCCCGGGGGAAGGCGCGGTGTACGGCCCCGTTGTTGACGAGGTACTTCAGTTGGCCAAACACCCGGGTGCGGTGTTCGGTGTGGGTGAGCCCTTCGATCTTGTGCAGCTCGGGCCGCGCGGCCAGTTCCCTTGCCTGCAGCCGGACGGCGGACCAGCGTCCCAGCAGCCGGGCGCCCAGGGCCGCGACGTCGACGACGGGCAGGGGGCCCGGGGTTCCGGCTGGCGCCGGCGTGGGGGCGGGGCGGAAACCCTTGCGGGCGGATCGGTCCACTACTTCAGTCATGTCACAGTCCTTCGTTGGCGGATAGCTTTGTTGTCTTCGAGCCCGTGGAGAGCTCAGGGGCAATGCCTACGCAGAGCCAGGCGGTGATTTGCCGGGCCATGGTGTCCTGGTCAGGCTTGGCGGGGGAGTCCGGGGTGGTCAGCCACTGTTCACCGGCATTGCGTACCAGACCGATCGCTGCCTTGGGCCAGTAGCCGATGGTGTTTTCCCTGCCGCCGCCCAGGTGCGCGCGCATCGGGGTGGCGATCATGTCTGCGACCGCGTCGAAAAAGTGGCCCAGGGCGCTGCCCATCGCCGACGGTTCAGCAGTTGAGGGCTCACCGGCCGAGTAGCTGGTGACGAAGGTGTAGACGTTGGGGCTGGTGTCCGCCATCTGGAGATAGGCCGCGACCATTGCCAGCAGTCCTTCGCGGGGAGTCTGGGCGCCCTGCGCCGCTTCCCTCATCCGGTGCTGCATCTGGCTCAGGACCACCTCGCCCACTGCCTGCTGCAGGCCCGCTTTGTCACCGAAGTAGCGGTAGAACACGGATTTGGATGTTCCGGCCGCCGTTGCGATGTCCTCCATCGACGCGTCGCTGCCCAATGCGTGCACGGCCCTTCGTGCCTGCTTGATGAGTTCCCGCCGCCGCTCCTCCCGGTGGCTTTGCCAGCGGGATGAACGGCCGTCGGGGCTGGCAGGGGAGTCCGTGTCGATGCCGGGGGCCGGGTTGTTCACGATACCCAGCGTATCAGGTACGCTGGGTATCGGTAACCGCTTGTGACCGAAGGAGCTATCCATGTCCATCGACGGACAGTCCATGCCCGGCCCCGGGGCGCCAGCCCGGGAAACCTCTGTTCCCGCGACGCGCAGGGCGGTGATCGTTGGCGGCAACCGGATCCCGTTCGCCCGCGCCGGCGGGGCGTATGCCAAATCCTCCAACCAGGACATGCTCACGGCGGCCCTGGACGGACTGATCGCTCGCTTCGGCCTCCAGGATGAGCGCATCGGCCAGGTTGCCGCGGGCGCCGTGCTGAAGCACTCGAGGGACTTCAACCTGACCCGCGAGGCCGTGCTGGGCTCCGCGCTGTCCGCTGAGACCCCCGTCTACGACCTCCAGCAGGCGTGCGCCACGGGCCTTGAGGCTGTGGTGGGCCTGGCCAACAAGATCAAGCTGGGCCAGATCGAGTCCGGCATCGCCGGCGGTGTCGACTCCGCCTCGGATGCCCCCGTGGTGGTCAGCGAAGGCCTCCGCGAAGTCATCCTCGACCTGAACCGGGCAAAGACGCTTCCGCAGCGGCTGCAGATACTGAGCCGGCTCCGGCCCAAGGACCTGGCACCGCTGGCACCCGGGACCTCGGAGCCGCGCACCGGCCTGTCCATGGGCGAGCACCAGGCCCTCACCACCGCTCAGTGGAAAATAGCGCGGGAGGCGCAGGACGAACTGGCCCTCAACAGCCACCGGAACCTCGCCGCAGCCTACGATTCCGGCTTCTTTGACGACCTGATGACGCCCTACCGCGGCCTGACCCGGGACGGGAACCTGCGTGCCGACACCTCGATGGAGAAGCTGGCAGGGCTGAAGCCGGTCTTCGGCCGGAGCCTTGGCGCTGACGCCACCATGACGGCCGGCAATTCCACGCCCCTGACGGACGGCGCCGCCACGGTACTGCTGGCGTCCGATGAATGGGCGGACGCCCGCGACCTGCCCAAGCTGGCTGCCGTGGTTGATGCCGAGGCGGCAGCGGTCGACTTCGTCCACGGCAAGGACGGGCTGCTGATGGCCCCCGTGTTCGCCGTGCCCAGGCTGCTGGCCCGGCAGAAGCTGACCCTGGCCGATATCGACTACTTTGAGATCCACGAAGCCTTCGCGGCCACCGTGCTGAGCACCCTGGCCGCCTGGGAGGACGAGGAATTCGGCCGCACCCGCCTCGGCCTTGAGGGAGCCTTCGGCAGCATCGACCGCTCGCGCCTGAATGTCCATGGTTCCTCGCTGGCCGCCGGCCACCCGTTCGCAGCCACGGGTGGCCGCATCGTCGCCACGCTGGCCAAGATGCTGCACGCTAAAGGGAACTCGGACGGACGCCCGGCCCGCGGACTGGTGTCTGTCTGCGCCGCCGGCGGCCAGGGCGTCGTCGCAATTCTTGAATCGCTGTAGGGGGCAGGCATGACGGATACATACACCCGGCTGGTCAGTGACGGCCCCGGACGGAACATCGCCAAAAAACTTGGCCTGCCGCAGCCCGCGGCCCTGCGGCGCTACGAGCCCGGCCAGGCCCTGCTCACCGGACCGGTGGTGGTCCAGGGCAGCACCCCCGGCGCCGACAAGCTCGCCGCCGAACTGCTGTCGTGGGACCTCGACGTCAGGCGGCATCCCGTCCCGGCGGAAAAGCTGGGTGCCATCATCCTGGTGCTCGACGAAGTGGAGCACCCTGGCGACCTCGAAAAGCCCGTGCTTGCGGCGGCGGCCTCCCTCCGCGACCTGCGGCCGGGCGGCCGGGTCATCACTGTTTCGCGGCCTGCTTCGGAGGCGTCCTCGCCTGCCGCGGCCGCGGCGCGGCAGGGAGTGGACGGCTTCCTGAGGTCCCTCGCAAAGGAGCTGCGCGCTGGGGCAACGGGCAACGGCGTGCTCCTGGCGAACGGTGTCGAACCAACCAGCCCCAGTTCCCTGGGGGCCATCAGGTTCTTCCTCTCCGGCAGGTCCTCGTTCGTGGACGGGCAGTTCCTGGAAGTCTCCTCGGCAGCCGGTGCGCTTCCTGCCGATACCGACAAGCCGCTGGCCGGGAAAGTGGCGGTCGTGACCGGCGCGGCGCGCGGTATCGGCGCGCAGATCGCACGGACGCTGTACCGCGACGGCGCCACGCTGGTCCTGGTGGACATCCCGGCGGCTGGTGAGCAGCTGGCGGCGGTGGCGAACGAAGTAAGGGCCACGGCGCTGCAACTGGACATCAGCGCCGCTGATGCGGGACAGCGGATCATCGACCACGCAGTGCAGCGGCACGGCAAGCTGGACATTGTGGTCCACAATGCAGGGATCACCCGGGACAAGCTGCTCGCGAACATGGACCAGGCCCGCTGGAGTTCGGTCATCAACATCAACATTGCCGCGCAGCTGCGGATCAACGAGGCACTGCTGGCCTCCGAGCACTTCCGCTCCTCGCCCCGTATCGTTTCTGTAGCCTCCACGAGCGGTATCGCCGGAAACCGGGGGCAGACCAACTACGCGGCATCGAAGGGGGGAGTGATGGGAATGGTCCGTGCCACCGCACCAATCGTTGGGGCACGCGGCGGAACCATCAACGCCGTGGCGCCGGGCTTCATCGAAACCGAGATGACCGCCCGCATTCCGTTTGCCGTCCGGGAGATAGCCCGCCGGCTGAACTCGCTGCAGCAGGGCGGATTGCCGTCCGACGTTGCGGAAACCATCGCGTTCCTTGCCAGCGACGCGGCAGGCGGGATCAATGGGGAGGTGTTGCGGGTGTGCGGACAGAACCTGGTGGGGGCGTGACCTTGCCTCAGCCGGTGGTCCTGGGCGAGATGCCGTCGTTGTCCAAGCTCTACGTCAATGCTGCCGCGCAGGCCGCACGCCGCCGGCTCCTGGGTACGCACGAGTCGGCGACCCTGCCGGCAGAAAGCCATGCGGTCAGGGGAGTCCGGGTCGACGTCGAAAACCTGACGGCCTATCAGCACCTGATCGGCGAGACGGCCAGTGACGTCCTGCCGGCCGGCTTCATCCATGCCCTGGCTTTTCCGCTGGCCATGAGCGTGCTGAACCGCGACGACTTTCCACTGCCCCTGCTGGGCATGATCCACCTGCGGAACAGCATTGAACAACGCTCGCCGCTGGTTTTCACGGACCTTCTGGACATCACAGCCAGGGTGGAGAACCTTCGCGGCCACCGGGCAGGCACGCAGGTGGACGTCGTGGCGGAAGTGGGACCCGCGGGCAGCGGCATGCTCCACTGGCGCGGGGTATCCACCTATCTGGCCAAGGGCGTCTTCCTGCCCGGCATCGACAAACCCTCAGCCGCCGAAGCCAAAGCAGACTTTGCCGTGCCCGACCCCACGGGGCTGTGGCACCTGGGGGTTGATACCGGCCGCGCCTACGCCGCTGTATCGGGGGACTTCAACCCGATCCACCTGAGTGTGTTGTCCGCCAAGGCGCTGGGGATGCGGCGGTCCATCGCCCACGGTATGTACCTTGCCTCCCGCGCGCTCGCTGACGTCGGTCCCGCGCGGGGGGACTCCTTTGCCTGGGACGTGGATTTCGAAGCCCCGGTGTTCCTTCCCTGCCGGGTAGCGTTGGAAATCAGCACCGAACAAGGCGGGTCGGGCGCCTGGAAGCGGTCCGGTTTTGTTGCCTGGAATCCGCGGTCGGGCCGGCGCCACTTCAAAGGGACCGTCGAAACGCTGTAGGCACAAAGTCCGGCCGGTGCACTACGTGCCCGGCTGGACCGCCCGCAGGATCCGGTGCAGGCTGAGGAGGATCGATTCTGACGCAGGGACCGTTCCCTGCATGGCCTCCCGCCCGGCGGTGGCGGCCATGCAGGCCTCCACCGCCGCTTTGGCGTCGTCGAAACTGTCTCTCGGCACGTCACCCGCGTCGTCGCTGTAGGAGGACAACAGCACTCCGGTGGCGGTGATGGCGTCGGCCAGTGGTTCACTGTCCTGCAGCGGTATGGCGTAGGGGACCTCATCGACCCAGATCACGTCGGACAGGACGTCGGTCATGTCCTGGATGTGGAACGTCACCCGCTCCAGGTCCCGGAGGTGGCGGTAGTCCTGGTCCACGTCGCGCGGGTGCAGCTTGCGCCTGGGATTGGCGCGGCGGCTGGCGTCGGCCTCCCGTACAAGGTGACGCACCGACCTGGCGGCTTCGGCGAGCTCATCGGAGCGCCGGGACCAGTCCTCGTGCTCGGGCGGCCAGTCTTCCTTGAGTGCCGCTCCCATATCCGTCAGTTGCTTTCCCAGTGCCAGGCGCAGTTCCGCCAGGCTTGCTGCGGCAGCACTCAGATGCAGCGGCGGAAAGATGAGGAAGTTCACCGCTATGCCCACGGCAACCCCCGCTCCCATCTGGACCAGGTATCCAAACGTGAAGTCGTCCGGATTTTTCCCTCCGACCAGCAGCACCAGCAGCGCCGCCGTCGGAATCCAGTCACTGCCCGAGCCTATCCACGGCAAGCCCCCCAGCAGCACACCCACGCCCATGAACAAGGCCACGGTCACCGGCGAGGGGTCTGCGATGGTGACCAAAATGACTGCCAGGCCAATACCCAATGCCAGGCCGGCAAGGGTTTGCAGACCCTGCCTAACGGAGCCGGCCACGTTGTGGTACATCGCGACGAGGGCGCCGAGCGGAGCGTAGTAGGCGTAATGCGAGGCCGCGCCGGGCATGAGGGGAGCGACCGTGAAAGCCAGCCCCGCAGCAAGGGCGGCCTTGCCTGCCAATTGCAGCCGTTGGGCGGCAAAGGCAGCGGAAAGCCCGGCCACCGCCTGTTTGAGAAGTTGGGTCCCCCGAGCCCACCGAATGTCCGGACGTGCCTGAGTATTGCCCATTTGGACCACAGTAGGCGGGGCCGGCGCCTCAGGACAAGGCGGCAACCGAACGCCGCACCTCGGCTGCCAGCCGGTGGGCCCTTCCCGGGGTGCGCCCCTCCTCGGCCCGGCGCGGGATATAGCCAAAGCCCAATCCGTAGGACGGGTCCACGAAACCGAGCGCGGCGTTGGCACCTTCGTGACCGAACGCCCGGTGGCTGCCGAAGTTCCGGGACGGGTGGGGTTTCATGAAAACTACGGCGAAGGCGTTGTCCAGGCCCGAGGACCGGTCCAGGCCCCAGACCTGCTCGCGCGACATCGCCTGTATCGTGCCGGCCGAGAGGAAAGCCTCGCGACCGTCGACGCCAGTGACGGCGGCAGCATACAGCCGGGCCAGGCCCTCAGCGGAACCGACGCCACCCGCTGCTGACATGCCCGCGGCCCGAACTGCCCGTATGTTGGGCAGTTCCATAATGGTGCTGACGGGCGCGTTGCTGTTGATGCCCTCCAGGCTCAGCGGGTCCACCCATGGCTGTCCCGGGTCCTCCTGGTACACGACCTCCCGATACCGTGGTTCCTCGTCCTCAGGCAAGCCGAGGAAGAAGTCCACTCCCTCGGGCTTGCGGATGAGCCGGTCGTAGAGGTCCTGCAGCGCCTCCCCGGCCGTGCGGCGGCAGAGCTCCTCCATGAGGATGCCGATGGTGAGGGCGTGATACCCAAAGTGGCGGCCGGGCTCCCAGGCTGGGGGGACAACGGCCAGCCGGGCCGCGGCCTTGGCGGTGGTGAACTCCTCAAGGGCGAAACCGCCGTCGACACCCATCACGCCGGCTTGGTGCGACAGCGCCTCCCGGACCAGCAGCCGGTCCTTGCCGTGGGCCGCGAATTCGGGCCAGTAGTAGGCCATGGTCCTGTCCAGGTCGAGGAGGCCGTCCTGGACAAGGAGGGCGATGACCATCGCGCCGACGCCCTTGGAGCAGGAGTAGGCGCCGGTGATGGTGGCCGGTGCCATGTCCGGGCCGCCCGTCAGGCTAACGGCCGGCGAGCCCTCGCGGTACACGGCGAGCTGGGCGCTGTAATGGGGATCCTCGGCGAGGAAGGACTGGAACAGCGCGAGAACATTCTCGTATCCGGGCGCAACGAACCCCTGGGCAGTCTGCATGCTCCAAGTCTACGAGGAAAGCGGTTTCCGTCCAGCCGCCGCTCCGTGGCCGGCCGCGACTTCCTCGCCGGGCCGGACCGGTTCGGGCGCAGTTCCCTCGCCGAAGGGCCGGCCGCCCAGGGAGTCACGGCCATGGTCCTCCAGCCAGCCGGCCAGGTCCGGGCCGGCGGGAACGATGCCGGTGGGATTGATGTCCTCATGCACGATGTAGTAATGCTGCTTGATCTGCACGAAGTCGATGGTGTCCCCGAACCCCGGCGTCTGGAACAGGTCCCGGGCGTAGCCCCACAGGTTCGGCATCTCGCTGAGTTTCTGCCGGTTGCACTTGAAGTGGCCGTGATAGACGGGATCGAACCTGGCAAGCGTTGTGAACAGCCGGACATCGGCTTCGGTGATCGTGTCCCCGACCAGGTAGCGCTGGCGGGAGAGCCGGTCCTCAAGCCAGTCCAGCGCCGTCCACAGCCGGGCGTACGCCGAATCGTAGGCCTCCTGCGATCCGGCGAAACCGCAGCGGTATACCCCGTTGTTCACTTCGGTGAAGACGCGTTTGTTGACCTGGTCGATCTCTTCCCGCAGGTGGACCGGGTAAAGCTCCGGGGCGCCCGGCCGGTGGAACTGCGTCCACTCAGTGGAGAAGTCGAGCGTGATTTGGGGAAAGTTGTTGGTCACGACCTTGCCGCTGGAGACCTCGACAATGGCGGGGACGGTAATGCCGCGGGGATAGCCCGGGAACCGTTTGAAGTAGGCTTCCTGCAGCCGTTCGATCCCCAGGACCGGGTCCACTCCTCCGGGGTCCAGGTCGAAGGTCCAGGAGCGCGCGTCGTGGGTGGGACCGGGCTGCCCGAGGGAGATGGCCTCTTCCAGCCCCAGCAGCCTGCGGACAATGACGGTGCGGTTGGCCCATGGGCAGGCCCGGGCCGCGATCAGCCGGTAACGGCCGGCCTCCACCGGCCAGCCGGGCTCGCCGTTGCTGCCCGGAGCGGCGTCCCGGGTGATGCGGTCCTCGATGTAGTTGGTATCGCGGGTGAACTCTGCACCGCCGGTCACGTACGCTCCCCGGGTGCTGTGCCCGGAAGCGTGTGCCGTCTGCGTGCTGTCTGTTTCCTGGCTCATCTCCCTAGCCTAGGCGCCCCCGAGCAGGATGGCCGGGACAGGCTGCCAGGACACGAACCATGCGCCGGCAATGAGGAGGAAGAACAAGGCGATCCAGACGGCGGACGGAACGGCCGTGGCGCGGTACAGCAGGTAGGCGTCCGAACTTGCCAGTCGGTCCCGCCGCCGCAGGTGTACGTTGGTCAACTTCATGACGTCCCGCACCGCGGCGACAAGCAAGGCCACGCCCATGCAGACCGCCACATGGCCCGTGAACGCGGCGGGCACCAGGACGGTAAGGGCCGCGGTAGCGGCAATGGCCGTCCCGGTGATCAGGAAACCGGCGAGGTTGCGGAGGAAGAGCAGTGACACCGCCAGCGCCACGGCTCCGGCCGCCATGGCAGCAGGCCCCCAGCCGCTGACGCCCGCCCGGACGAAGGCCGCGCCGACGATCGCGGGCGCCGGGTATCCCCAAAAGCAGGACCATGCGGCCGCCGCCCTGCTCCGGCTGTACGTGGTGGTGGTCCCCGAGTGGTCCAGCCTCAGTCGGATGCCCGTCAACCGCTGGCCCGTTGCCACTGCGGCGAAAGCGTGCCCCAGCTCGTGCGTGGCTGTGGCCAGGAGGCCGAAGTAGCGCCAGGAGCGCCGGGGGATGGACAGTGCGACCGCCGCGGCAAGGGTCAGCAGCATCTCCGTCCACGTAATGGCAGGCACCGGCGCCTGGGCGAAGACGTGTGTGAAGGTGTCCGGGAAAGTGCCGGAGATGTCCAACGCTGCCTCCTGGCCTGTCGTCGTCGTAAATTTCCTGTCCGTGCCGGCTCATGATGCCGGGGCACGGCCTTAAAGCCGAAAGGCACGCCGGGGCGTGCCTACGGGTTATTCGGGGCAGCAGCATTCGCTGCCGCCGCGGCCGGCGTTAGTTAGCCTTCACACTCGGTGCAGTAGCTGTGGCCATCCTTCTGGCGGGCGATCTGCGACCGGTGCCGGACCAGGAAGCAGGAGTAGCAGGTGAACTCGTCCTCAGCCTGCGGGATGACCTGGACCACGAGTTCCTCGGCGACGAACTCACCGCCAGGAACACCGGCGCTGTCCAGCCCGTCAGCTTCGTCAAGCTCGAGCACAACGCTGCGTGCGTCGGGAGCATTTGCCGACTGGAGCTGCTCGAGTGAGTTGTCCTGCGATTCCTTGACGTCGGAGCGCAGTTCATCGTAATCGGTTGCCAATTTAGGTGCTTCTCTTTTCTTTGGTTCGCTTTCGGGTATGAAACGTACAGCATCAACCCCGTATTCCCCAACAGGGGGCGTATATCCGCCACCGATTGGGTAAAGGATCAGGGAGCAGCCAACAGGTTCCGGACCGAGTTCCGGCTGCATGGGCAACGAAGGGGCGGCGCCGGCCGTTCCCGACGACAGTGGAAGGGGCCGTACATGGAGCAACTCACCGCAGAGTTCGGTGGTGCCGCACAAACGGGCATGGGCGTTGGTCCCGTTCTGGAAAAGTTCGCTGATGTTTCCAGCATCGTGGTTCTGCGCGGCGGCGGGCTAGGTGACCTTATCTTTGCCATCCCTGCCATGGCTGCGCTTAAGGCCGCCTACCCGGGGGCGTCGCTTACCCTTCTGGGCACGCCCATCCACCAGGCACTGCTGGACGCTGTCACGGGCCCGGTTGACGAGGTCCGGGTGCTGCCGTTCGCCGAGGGCGTGCGGCCGGGGGAGGAAAACGCCGAGGAGCTGGACCGGTTCTTCGCCGAGATGCGCGGACGCAATTTCGACCTTGCCGTGCAGCTGCACGGCGGGGGCCGCTATTCGAACCCGTTCCTGCTGCGGCTGGGGGCCCGCCACACGGTGGGCACCCGTACTTCCGATGCCGCCAGCCTTGAGCGCACCATCCCCTACCTCTACTACCAGCACGAACCCCTGCGGGCCCTGGAAGTTGCCGGCTTTGCCGGCGCTTACCCGGTTGATCTTGAAGCTCGGCTCGCGCCCGCCGGCAGGGCGGCCCTGCAGGAAGGACAGGACGACGACGGGCGGCCGCTGGTGGTGATCCATCCCGGCGCTACCGATACCCGGCGCAGGTGGCCGGCAGAAAGATTTGCCGAACTCGCCGCTGCCTGTGCTGGCGACGGCTGCCGTGTGGTGATCGTAGGGGACGGCAGTGAACAGGAGCTGGCCGAGCGGATCAGCGGACTGGCGTCCTCGGCCGCCGTGTCCTCGGTGGCAGGTGCCCTCGACATGGCGGGCCTCGTGGCGCTGCTTGCCAGGACTGACGCCGTTGTAGCGAACGACAGCGGTCCCCGGCACCTTGCGCAGGCTTTGGGGGTGCC
>JABFWC010000051.1 GCA_013362385.1 Pseudarthrobacter sp. | reverse complement strand
GTTCTGGCAGAGGGCCACGACGTTTCAGCAGTTTCCGCTGTACCCTCCACACCGGTGGGCGACTACAAGGACCTGCAGACCCTCCTGGACTTCGCGCGGGGCCTGGACGTGATGACGTTCGACCACGAGCACGTGCCCACGGCACACCTTCGTGCGCTCCAGGAGGCCGGGGTCAACGTCCAGCCCGGACCCGAGGCCTTGGAACACGCGCAGGACAAGCTGGTCATGCGTGCCGCAGTGGACCGGCTGGAGCTTCCCAATCCTGCTTGGGCCTCCGTTGCCGACGTCGCCGACCTGGTCCGGTTCGGCGACGAGACGGGTTGGCCCGTGGTGCTGAAGATGCCCCGGGGCGGTTACGACGGCAAGGGCGTGCGGATCATTGGCTCCGCGGAGGAAGCATCCGGCACCGGGGACTGGTTCGAGGCCATGAGCCCCCTGCTGGCTGAGGCGAAGGTGGAGTTCACCCGTGAGCTCTCTGCCCTGGTTGCCCGTACACCGGACGGCGAAGCCCGGGCCTGGCCCGTGGTCCACACCATCCAGGTTGACGGTGTCTGTGACGAGGTGATCGCCCCGGCTCTTGACATCCCTGTGGAGGTTGCCGCAGCTGCCGAAGACGCAGCCCTGCGCATCGCCGCCGAACTCGGCGTGACCGGCGTCCTGGCCGTGGAGCTGTTCGAGACGCCCGGTACCGGCGCCGGGTTCCTGATCAACGAACTGGCCATGCGTCCGCACAACACCGGCCACTGGACCCAGGACGGCTCCATCACCAGCCAGTTCGAGCAGCACCTGCGCGCTGTACTGAACCTGCCCCTGGGTGCCACCGACGCGCTGGCACCCGTGACAGTCATGAAGAACTTCCTCGGCGGCGAAAACCAGGATCTATACTCCGCCTTTCCGCTGGCCATGGCCAGCGAACCGGCGGCCAAGGTCCACTGCTACGGCAAGTCCGTGCGGCCGGGACGCAAGATCGGCCACGTCAACCTGGTGGGGACCTCGACGGCGGACGTCGACTCCGTCCGTCAACGGGCCACCGCGGTGGCAGGCATCATCCGGGACGGCCGCGCCGCCACAGAGGAACCGCCGCTAATTTTCGAGGAGAGCTCATGAGCGCCGAAGCCATCCCCGCCGGCCCGCTGGTCGGCCTGGTCATGGGGTCCGACTCAGACTGGCCCGTCATGGAGGCGGCCGCGGACGCCCTGGCCGAGTTCGGTATCCCGTTTGAGGCGGACGTGGTCTCGGCGCACCGGATGCCCACGGAGATGATCCGCTACGGCCAGACCGCGCACGAGCGCGGCCTGCGCGTGATCATCGCCGGCGCCGCGCACCTGCCCGGGATGCTGGCCAGCGTCACGCCGCTGCCGGTCATCGGCGTCCCGGTTCCCCTGAAGACCCTGGACGGCATGGACTCCCTGCTGTCCATCGTCCAGATGCCCGCAGGAGTACCGGTGGCAACCGTGTCCATCGCAGGTGCGCGCAACGCAGGCCTCCTGGCGGTGCGGATGCTGGCCTCCGGTACCGATGAGCTCGCTGCGTCACTGCGGGCCGACCTCCTGGACTTCGCCGCGGACCTAAACGCCGTTGCCAGCCGCAAGGGCGCAAACCTGCGGCAGAAAGTGAGCGAGGTCTTCCCCGAAGGCCCGGGAACCCTCCGGGGCAGCCGTTAGGGCGGCGGGCATGGGCAGCAGCAACATACGGCAGCCAGGTCCGGGCGCGCTCCTGACGGATCCCGTCCGGTATCCGGCCAGCGCCTCCCCCGGTGTCCGCACCAAACGGGCGTTCATGCTGGTCCTGCTGACCCTCCTGGTCCCCGGCAGCGCGCAGTTGGTGGCCGGTGACCGCAGGCTGGGCAGGACCGCGCTGCGGGTGACGCTCTGCGTCTGGGCCGCCCTTCTCCTGGCACTGGCCCTGCTGCTGCTGAACCGGACCCTGCTCATCAACATCATCACCAACCCGGTCACATCGCTGGTGGTAGTGCTTCTCCTGGCGGCTCTGGCCGTGGGCTGGGCCCTCCTGTTCATCAATACCCTGAGGCTGATCCGCCCGGTCCTGCTGGCACCGCCCGCGCGGCCTGCCGTCGGCATCGCCTTGGTGCTGGCGCTGGTCCTGGGCAGCGGCTCCCTCGGTTATGCGGCCTACCTGCTCAACATCGGCCGGAACGCCATCGGCACCATCTTTTCGTCCGGCCCCGCCATCGAACCCGTGGAAGGCCGCTACAACTTCCTCATGATCGGCGGGGACGCCGGCGACGACCGTACCGGGCGCCGCCCCGACAGCCTTTCGGTGTTGAGCGTGGACGCCAAGACCGGCCAGACAGCCATCATTTCCATCCCGCGGAACTTCCAGAACGCCCAATTCAGCGCTGATTCACCAATGCGGAAGATCTACCCCGACGGCTATGACTGCGGTGACGAATGCCTGATCAACGCCATCAACACCGAGGTCACCAACGAACATACCGATCTGTATCCGGGTGTGGCCGATCCCGGGGCCCAGGCCACCCTCGAAGCGGTCTCCGGGACGCTCGGGATGGACATCCAGGCCTACGTCCTGGTCGACATGGACGGCTTTTCCAAGCTCATCGATGCCATGGGCGGCATCCGGATCAAGGCCGGCGGCTGGGTCCCGATCAGCGGTGAAACCATCGATGAAGCCAACGGCATCCACGGCATGCCGCTGGGCTGGATTCCAGCCGGGGACAACAAGCTGGACGGCTACCACGCCCTCTGGTACGGCCGCTCACGTGAATTCGTGGACGATTACGCGCGGATTGCGCGGCAGCAGTGCGTCCAGCAGGCCATGCTCAAGCAGCTTGACCCCGCCACCTTGCTGGCTAAGTTCGAAGACATCGCCGACGCCGGCACCAAGGTGGTGGATTCCAACATCTCCTCCTCGCAGCTGGGCAGCTTCCTTGACCTGGCCATGAAGGCAAAGGGCAAGGAAGCCAAGCGGCTCACCCTGGGCCCGCCGGACTTCGATCCGACGTTCTCCACGAACCCTGACTTCGACGAGATCCACAAACGCGTCGACCAGCTACTGGCCTCGGCGTCCGGGCCCCAGGCAGCCGGCGTGCAGGACGACGTCGTCGTGGCGCCCACGGCGGGCGGGGGACATGTGCAGGCAGCCGGCCAGGCCCTGCTCCCCCGGCCCCATAACGGAGGCGTCGCACAGGTGTCCCCGACGCCGTCGGACTTCACGCCCGTGACCACCACGCCGGACGGTGAGCCCATCACCGAAGAGATGCTGAACGAGCTCAAGCGCGAGGGCAACGAGCAGGCCATCCGCGACCTCGTGGCCACCAACGGACAGTGCGCCGCACTGTAGCCGCATCCACCGCAAGCTAGGGAAACGGAACCATCCTTGTACGAGATTGAGAACGTCCTTCGGAACTACGCCTGGGGTTCGACGACGGCGATTGCTTCGCTGCTTGGCCGGCCCGAATCGGGACAACCGGAGGCGGAGCTCTGGATCGGAGCTCATCCGGACTCGCCGTCGGTGGCCCGGTTGCCCGAGGACGGGACGCAAAGTGCGCTCAACGAGCTCATTGCGTCGGACCCGGAGCACTTCCTGGGAGCGGAGTCAGTCGCCGCTTTCGGCCCCCGGCTGCCATTCCTGGCCAAG
>JABFWC010000461.1 GCA_013362385.1 Pseudarthrobacter sp. | reverse complement strand
GCGCATCCTGAAGTACTGGGACCAGGACGGCACCTTCCAGGCCAGTATCGACCAGCGCAGCGCCGACGCCCCTGGCGGGGAGCCGGGCAGCAACGAGTTCGTCTTCTACGACGGCCCGCCCTTCGCCAACGGCCTGCCCCACTACGGGCACCTGCTCACCGGCTACGCCAAGGACCTCGTGGGCCGCTACCAGACCCAGCGCGTCAAGCGCGTGGAGCGCCGCTTCGGCTGGGACACCCACGGCCTGCCCGCCGAGCTTGAAGCCATGAAGCAGCTGGGCATGACGGACAAGACCCAGATCGAAGCCATGGGCATCGACAAGTTCAACGACGCCTGCCGCGCGTCCGTGATGAAGTACGCCGATGAATGGCGCAGCTACGTCACCCGCCAGGCCCGCTGGGTGGACTTCGACAACGATTACAAGACGCTCAACGTCGAGTACATGGAGTCGGTCCTCTGGGCGTTCAAGCAACTGCACGACAAAGGCCTGACCTACAACGGGTACCGTGTCCTGCCGTACTGCTGGAAGGACGAGACGCCGCTGTCCAACCATGAGCTGCGCATGGACGACGACGTCTACAAGAACCGCCAGGACCAGACCGTTACCGTCACGTTCCCCATCCTGGCGGGGGAGTCCGAGCTGTCAAAGCAGCTCGCCGGCGTCCAGGCCCTTGCCTGGACCACCACCCCGTGGACGCTGCCCACCAACGCCGCGCTCGCCGTCGGGCCTTCCATCACCTACGCCGTGCTGCCCGCCGGACCCAACGGCATCAAGGCGGCCTCGGCTGACGCTCCGGTGACGGGAAGCTTCCTGCTCGCAGCCGACCTGCTGGGCAGCTACGCCAAGGACCTCGGGTACGACAGCTTTGAAGACGCTGAAGCGGCCGTGCTGTCCACCCACATGGGCGCGGAACTGGAAGGCCTGGAATACCAGCGGCTCTGGGACGACTTCGCCGACAACGAAAAGTACGGCATGCAGAACGCCTGGCGCTTCCTCGTGGCCGACTACGTGACCACCACCGACGGCACCGGGATCGTCCACCAGGCACCCGCCTACGGTGAAGACGACCAGAAAGTCTGCGAGGAGGCCGGCATCCCCGTGGTGCTGTCCGTGGACGAGGGCGCAAAGTTCCTGCCCCTGTTCAAGCACGGCGCCCTCCACGACGTCGTGGGCCTTCAGGTCTTCGAAGCCAACAAGCCCATCACCCAGGTGCTCCGGGCGCAGGGCCGGCTGGTGCGCCAGGCCAGCTACGAGCACAGCTACCCGCACTGCTGGCGCTGCCGCAACCCGCTGATCTACCGCGCTGTGTCCTCCTGGTACGTGGAGGTCACCAAGTTCAAGGACCGGATGTCCGAACTGAACCAGGAGATCAACTGGATCCCGGGCAACGTCAAGGACGGCCAGTTCGGCAAGTGGCTGGAAAACGCCCGCGACTGGTCCATCAGCCGCAACCGGTTCTGGGGCAGCCCCATCCCGGTCTGGCAGTCCAGCGACCCGGAGTACCCCCGCACCGACGTCTACGGTTCGCTCGCCGAGATCGAGGCGGACTTCGGCCGGCTGCCCCTGAACAAGGACGGCCAGGTGGACCTGCACCGGCCGTTCATCGATGAACTGACCCGGCCCAACCCGGACGATCCGCGCACCCCGGAAGAGGGCCAGTCCGTGATGCGCCGGGTGGAGGACGTGCTGGATGTTTGGTTCGACTCCGGCTCGATGCCCTACGGCCAGGTGCACTACCCGTTCGAGAATGAGGCGTGGTTCAACACCCACAACCCCGCCGACTTCATCGTGGAGTACATCGGCCAGACCCGCGGCTGGTTCTACATGCTGCACATCCTGTCCACCGCGCTGTTCGACCGGCCGGCCTTCCGCAACGTCATCAGCCACGGCATCGTGCTGGGCTCCGACGGGCAGAAGATGTCCAAGAGCCTGCGCAACTACCCGGACGTGTCCGAGGTTTTGGACCGCGACGGCTCCGACGCCATGCGCTGGTTCCTAATGTCCAGCCCCATCCTGCGCGGCGGCAACCTCATCGTCACCGAACAGGGGATCCGTGACGGCGTCCGCCAGGTCATCCTCCCGCTGTGGAACGTGTACAGCTTCTTCACCCTGTACACCAATGCGGCGAACGGAGGCTCCGGCTACGAGGCAAAACTGCGTTACGACGGCTACCGGGACACCCTGGACCAGTACCTGCTGGCCAACACCGGCGACCTGGTGCGGGACATGACCGCGCAACTGGACACCTATGACATCTCCGGCGCCTGCGACTCGCTGCGCAGCTACCTGGACATGCTCACCAACTGGTACGTCCGCCGCAGCCGGCAGCGGTTCTTCGACGAGGACCAGGACGCCTTCGACGCCCTGTTCACCGCGCTCGAGGCGGTCACCCGAGCCGCGGCGTCGCTGCTGCCGCTGGTGACAGAGGAAATCTGGCGCGGCCTGACCGGCGGCCGGTCCGTGCACCTGACCGACTGGCCGGACGTGGACCTCTTCCCGGCGAACCCGGCCCTGGTGGAAGCCATGGACCGCGTCCAGCAAATCTGCTCCACCGGCTCCTCGCTGCGGAAGGCAGCCAACCTGCGTGTCCGCCTGCCCCTGCAGGAACTCACCGTGGTGGCACCCGGCGCCGCTGCGCTCGAGGGGTTCGCCGCCGTCGTCGCGGATGAACTCAACCTTCGTTCCGTCCGCCTGCTCGACGCCGAAAGCGCCTCCCCGGAGGAGTTCGGCATCCAGCAGAAACTGGTGGTCAACGCCCGCGCCGCCGGCCCGCGGCTGGGCAAGAACGTCCAGGTTGCCATCAAGGGATCCAAGTCCGGCGACTGGTCCGTGGACGACAACGGCGTGGTGACCGCGGGCGGGCTCCAGCTGGAGCCCCAGGAATACACGCTGGAGACAGTCGTGGCGGATTCCGACGGCGGGGAAGGGGCTTCGAAGGCCGTGGCGGTCCTGCCCGGCGGCGGGTTCGTTGTGCTCAACACCGAGGTCACCCCGGAACTTGAAGCCGAAGGCCTGGCACGCGACATGGTCCGCGCCATCCAGCAGGCCCGTAAGGATGCCGGGCTCAATGTCAGCGACCGGATCCGGACCACGGTCACCGCCGCACAGCACGTGGTGGATGCCCTCCTGGCGAACGCCGCGCTGGTCAAGGGGGAGACGCTCACCGTCGACCTCGCCGCTGAGCCTGCCGGGGTCGCCGAGCCCGCCGTCGTCGTGGAAAAAGTGGAGGCCTAGGAAATGACCGACGAATTTTCCGTGGAAAGCGTCTACGCCGAACTGCTGGGCCGCGCGCCGGAGAACAAGATGGAACCGCGGCTGGCCCCGCTGTTCCGGGCCATGGACGTCCTCGGCGAGCCCAACAAGGCGTACCCGATCATCCATGTCACCGGCACCAACGGCAAGACCTCCACAGCCCGGATGATCGAGTCGGTGCTGCGCGCCCACGGCCTGAGCACGGGACGCTACACCAGCCCGCACCTGTCCAAGGTCACCGAGCGGATCAGCATCGACGGCCACCCGGTCTCCGACGAAACCTTCGTCCGGATCTGGGACGAGATCAGGCCCTACCTGCAGATAGTGGACGCCGAACTGGAAGCCGAGGGGCAACCCCGGCTGACGTACTTCG
>JABFWC010000050.1 GCA_013362385.1 Pseudarthrobacter sp. | reverse complement strand
CCGACCACCAGAGCAGCACCACGAGCAGGACGTTGCGCGTGGTGTGGATGGCGGCCATGACTGGATGGGCGTGGATCAGCGGGGTGTAGAACAGCGGGTAGATCACGAACGTGGTCATCGCGATGCCCATCAGCAGGGCCGCGGGGACTTTCCAGCGCTCCCAGTCGTGCGTCAGGCCGGCGATGATCACCGGCGCCAGCCAGATGATGAACTGCGGAGACCCCACCTTGTTGAACACGATGAACGCGGTGACCATCATCAGCGAGCCCTCGAGGAACAGTTCCTCGCGCTCGGCGCCGCGCCGCATTGCCCGGAACAGCAGGATGGCTGCGGTGATGGCCGCAAGGACCAGCAGCGGCTGCATCAGGAAGGCCGCGGTGCTGGCGCCCGGGCCGTACACCTCGGTTGAGTTGATGGCCGTGTTGTCCGCCATCCTGGAGCCGGCGATGTGGAATACGCTCAGCCACACCCAGGGCGTGGAGAAGGTGGCCTCGAGCTGCATGCCGCGCTCGCCCTGGTTCAGGAGGAAGTCCATGATGTGCGGCAGCCCGCCGGACAGCCATGTACCGAGGCCCACGACGGCGGTGACGGCGGCGCCGGCGAGAACCACCTGGATCCGCCGGTGGCTGGCAATGACGATGGGCACCAGGACCGCGGCGGGCCACACCTTGATCCACGTCGCGATACTCAGCAGGGTTCCGGCCACTACGGGACGCTCGGCCGCGTACAGCAGCGCGATGAGCACGATGGGGGCGGTGATGCCCTCCACCCGCGCGAAGCTGAGGTAGCCCATGAAGACGGTAAAGAACAGCCACCACCACGCCGGGGCGATGCCCGTCCCCTTCCGGGGGCCCCGGGTCAGGTAGAGCAGGCCGACGGCGTTGAGCGCCGAGATGATCAGGAACCAGGCCAGCAGGTAGAGGCTTGGTCCGGCGATGTTCGCGAGGAAGATGGGGATCTGGGCGAGCACCGGGTAGACCCAGGGGCTAATCTTTCCGGTCAGGTCCGCCGGGTTGTAGCCCGCCACGGCCCATTGCCGGTACTGCTCCGTGTCGCTGAACGTGTCACCGTTCAGGAAGAAGGAGGCCATCCAGCCCAGGAAGTAGAGATGGACGACGGCGAAGCCCCACCACACGCTGGACGGGCGGGCGAACCAGTCCACCACCTTGGCGGGGAGCAGCTTGGTGCGGACGGTCACCAGGCGGTCAAAGAACCTCGTGGAAATGTCAGGACTCCTTGAGCGCGGGGGCGGGGGCGGCTGTCTTCTTGCCGAGTGAGTACAGCCTCCGGACGCTCCACAGGAACAGCACCACCAGGAGGATGTTGCGGATGGTCAGCACCAGCGCCATCCAGGGGTTGTTGTGGCTGAGGGCGTCGTAGAACAGCGGGTAGATGAAGTACGTGGCCACGGCGATAGCAATCAGCATCAGCGCCGGGACGCGCCATTCGCGCCAGCTGTGCGCCAGGCCCACGGCGACGGCGGGGCCAAGCCACACCATGAACTGGGGCGAGCCCACCTTGTTGAACACCACGAAGGCGGTGGCCAGGGTCAGGGCGCCGGCCAGGAGCAGCTCGGTGCGGTCCACGCCGCCGGCCACCTTGTGCTGCTTGCCGTTGTGCAGCGCCCAGAAGGTCAGCCCGGCCACGAGCAGGGCGGCCAGGACCAGTAGCGGCTGCATCAGGACGGACATGGTGGCGGTGCCGGGCCCGTCCACCTGCATGGAGTTGATGTCGGTGTTCATGTACATCCGGGAGCCGCCCACGTTCAGGACGGAAAGCCACAGCCACGGGGTGGTGAAGGTGGCTTCCAGCTGCATGCCCCGGTCACCCTGCTGGGTGAGGAAGTTCAGCAGCTTGGGGACGCTGCCCAGGGCTGCGGCCAGCGCGACGACGCCCGCCGTGGTCGCGATTCCTGCCAGGACCACCAGCAGCCGGTTTTTCACGACGGCGAAGAGGGCCAGCATGATGGCCGCGGGCCAGACCTTCACCCAGGTGCCGATGGCCAGCAGGACCGACGCAATGAACGGGCGGCCCACGCCGTAGGCCAGCGCCACCAGGACCAGCGGGGCGGTCAGGCCGTCCACCCGGGCGAAGCCGAGCCAGCCCACCAGGAAGGTGAAGGCCAGCCACCACCAGCCGGCGGGGATCGCGTTGGTGTTGCGGCCACGTCCGGTGAGTTTCAGCAGCGCCCAGCCGTTGAGGGCGGTGGTCATGAGGACCCAGAGGAAGAAGAACGGTCCCGGCCCGGCCACGCCCGCGATGCCCATTGGGATCAGCGCCAGGATGGGGTAGACCCACGGGCTGGGGCCGCCGCGAAGGTTGGCGTCGTTAAAGCCCGCCAAGGCCCAGTCGCGATAAATGAAGGTATCGCTGAAGGCCTCGCCGCGCAGGGAGAGTGAGGCCGCGAAGACCAGGAACACCAGGTGCACCACAATGAAGCCGGCCAGCAGGCCGCGTCCGGTATTCAGCGTTGCGCGCAACTTAGCGGGGAGGATGACGTTGCGGATCCGGGTCAGATTGCCGAAGAAGGCGTCGGTGGAAATGGCGGAATCCTTGTCAGGTCGTCAGTCAGCGGTCGCGCAATATGGCTCGGGCCGTGCCGCGAAGCGGGTTGCGGGAGGCGGCGGAGGCCTCGAAAACCGGCTGCCACTCCTGTTCAACTCTAATTGACGGCGCTTCAGCGGGAGTAATTGTCAGGACAGGGCCCGTACTCGGACGCCTGACCTGCGGGCTTTATCTAAAGTTGATGGTTCAAGCATGCTCGGGCACCATTGTCCGAGGCATGAGGATGCCTGACCGCCTAAGCAGCCAGGGGGAGCGCGTGGCGGCGTATTGCCCAACTGTCCCCTGAAAGAAACAAGGCAAGACCCATGAATTTCCCGCTGACCCTGACCGTGTCCGACCGTCAGAGCATGGACAGTGAGCTCGATGCCGCTGTCTCCGCGGCCAAGGCACACGCCCTGATCGGCAAGCGCCACGGCATCCTGGTGACCCGACACGGCGCCAACAAGTTCACGGTGGACCTCAGCGACGCCGTGCCCTTTGGTCTCACGCGCGAACACCAGGCCTGGTAGCCCGCTGTCTTTCCGGTTTAGCTGCCGGAACTGTTCCCGTCCCCGGACACCCGCCCGCTGCGCTGCTGCAGCCGGTCAATGTGCTTTGACGCCTCCGCCTTGGTGAGGTCCGCTGGAAGTTCCTCGCCTGCCTCCCGGGCCAGCGTATCGAGGTAGCTGCGCTGCGCCGCCGTCATCGGCTCATCGCCGGTGACCCAGTCCTCCGGGTCCCGGTTGAGTCCTGCGTCCGGTTCAGGAGTGGGGCTGCCAAGGGTTTCCTGGTTGCTGTCGCTCATGCCACGAGTCTAGGACGTGGCGCGGACATTCGGCAGGAAACCCGGTGCCACCTGAGGTGCTGACCGCTCCTTTCAGCTGCCCCTGTGCCGGCCTGGAGCGGAATGACCGTCTTGTATGGATGTATACAAGTATGATGAGGTGCGGAGGTAGAGCATGCCAGACGCACCCGCCCGGAACACCGGCGCCCACTTTGTCTATGCCGAACTGAAGCGGCAGATCCTGAACCTGGAACTGAAGCCGGGGGAGCGGATCTACGAACCTGCCATGTCGGCGGCCCTGCAGGTC
>JABFWC010000250.1 GCA_013362385.1 Pseudarthrobacter sp. | reverse complement strand
GAGCACGGGAGCAGTCATCGCAAGCTTCTGCGGTAGTTCCGGACCCTGGGCGACCGGTTCCTGGATAACCGGGGCGGTCATGGCCAGCTTCCGGCGGCCCTCATTGTTTCCGCTGATGTAATTGAACAGATGACGGAAGGCGGCGTTTCCGGCACGGTCGAAGTCCGCCGTAACCGAAACCTCGGCCACGGCATACCCCGGATAGCGGCGCAGCTCAAAGTGTGGATAGCGCCGGACCAACTCAAAAGGCTGCTGCTCGGTCATAGTGCTCCAGAGCCTACGCCTGCCTGCCGGGAGCGGCCAGAGCCCGGACCACCTTAGGGACCCCCTGGGCCAAAGGGTATGGCCGGAAGCACAGGGACAACCTGTTGCCCCGGGCAAGTATCGCGTTCATAATAGTTAGCAGGACTAATTAGCAGCGCTAAACATCAGTAGCCTGACGATTCCCCACTCCAGGAGGCGCACCCCACCGCATGACGCCCGCACAAACCAAAACCCTGGCAACCGCAGACCCCACCGCACCCGACACACTCGCCATCGACCTCCGCACCGCTGTCATGCGCACCTCGCGCAGGCTCCGGGTCGAGGCCACCGGCGACGTGATCACCCCCGGGCAGTACACCGTGCTGGCCCAGCTGAACGAGTTCGGCGCCCGCACCCTGCGCGAACTGGCCGAACGCGAGCACGTCCAGGCCCCGTCCATGACCAGGATCGTCAACGCCCTCGCGGACCAGGGCTTCGTCACCCGCTCAGCGCACCCTGACGACGGGCGCCAGGTCAGCATCGACATCTCCGACGCCGGACGCGCCGTCCTTGCAGAAGTCCGCAACCAGCGCACCGCCTGGCTCGCCCGGCGCGTGGCCGGACTCAGCGAGGAAGACCGGCTCATCCTCAGCCGGGCGGCACACCTCATGCAGGAAATGAGCGCCAAATGAGCGCGATGTTCCGGGCCCTCGAAAACCCCAACTACCGCATCTGGGCCAGCGGCGCCATCGTCTCCAACATCGGCACCTGGATGCAGCGGGTCGCCCAGGACTGGCTGGTGCTGACCGTCCTCACCGACCACTCGGGGGCCGCCGTCGGCATCACCACCGGCCTGCAGTTCCTGCCCATGCTGCTCTTCGGCCCCTACGGCGGGGTGCTGGCGGACCGCTACCGCAAGAGCATCATCCTGCGCTGGACCCAGCTGGCCATGGGCCTGACCGGGCTGGCCATCGGGCTTCTGGTGATCACCGGCACAGCCCAGCTGTGGCATGCATACGTGGCTGCCTTCTGCCTGGGCGTTGCCAGCGCAGTGGACGCCCCGGCGCGTCAGGCATTCGTTTCCGAACTCGTGGGCCAGGACAATATTGCCAACGCCGTCGCCTTGAACTCCGCGTCGTTCAACACCGCGCGGCTCACCGGTCCGGCAATCGCCGGCGTGCTCATCGCGTGGGTGGGAACCGGCCCGGTGTTCCTCCTGAACGCGGCCAGCTTTGCCGCCGTCCTGGTTTCACTGTTCCGGATCCGCACGTCTGAACTGGCACGGCCTGCACGGCCTGCTCGCAGCAAACACCAGGTGGCCGAAGGTGTGGCCTACGTCCGGCGGCGGCCGGACCTCATGCTCATCATGGTCCTGGTGGGTGCGCTGGGCGCCTTCGGGATGAACTTCCCGGTCACGAACTCGCTGATGGCCACCACTGAATTCCACATGGGTCCCAGCGAGTTCGGCCTCCTCGGCTCCATCATGGCCGTGGGCACCCTCGCCGGCGCGCTCCTCGCGGCCCGGCGTTCCGGGCCGCGCCTGAGGTACCTGCTGGGCGGGGCGCTGGGCCTGGGCATTTTCACGCTGGTAGCCAGCGCGGCGCCGTCGTTCTGGCTCTACGCGGCCCTGCTGGTCCCCGTGGGCCTGGCCTCCATCACGTTCCTGAACAACTGCAACACCAGCATCCAGCTCTCGGTGGAGCCGCACTTCCGCGGCCGTGTACTGGCCCTGTACTTTGCCGTCCTGCAGGGCGGGACGGCCGTGGGGGCGCCCCTGATGGGATGGATCGGCAGCGAGTTCGGGGCGCGCTGGGCGGTCGCGGCGGGCGGCATCGTGGTGCTGGTGGCCGGGCTGGCCGCGGTGACCGTGGTGGCGCGGCGGAACAGGCTGACCTTTCGCGATGCCGTCCGGCGGGCGTTGGGAAGGCGCGAGCCCGCCGTCTGAAGCGCTTCCTGCAGCGTCAGTCCCTGCCGGCGCGTACGACGGCGGCGCCGGCCTGCCGCTGCAGCGCACCTTCGGAAGGGGTGCTTCGGGCGGCGAGTGCCGGCGTCGTTCTTCGATGTGCTGAGCCTGCTGCTGCAGGCCCTGGCCGTCAGGACGGAATCGAGGAAATGTTGAGGATGTTGCCTTCGGTGTCCAGGAACCAGGCGCCCTGGCCCAGGCCTTCCATGGTGGCGATGCCGTTCTCGGTCTTCAGGCCGGGCATGTCGTAGTCTTCGAAGACCACGCCGCGGGCCCGCAGCTCTTCCACTTCTTTTTCGACATCTTCAACCGTCCAGCCCATCTGGGTGTTCTTGGCGGAACCGGCGTTATCGGTCCTGTAGAGCAGGAAGCCCGTCCCGTTGCCGCACCGGTAGATGAGGTTGTCGTTCTCGACCGTCTGGGTAGGTTCCAGGCCGAGCTTGTCCCGGTAGAACTCCCGGGCCCGGTCGATGTCCTTGGCCGGCAGTACAGCCATGACTTGCTTATCTGTGAGCATGACAATTCTCCTTGCCACATTTGTGATGGCGTTGCTCTCCCCCGAAGGAGGTCCGGCCGTCCCGCGCCGGGCCACGTGACCGCCCTTGCGCCGACTGCCGGGGCGGCCACCTGGGACCCTTTTCCGCTGCGCCAGCCATCATCAGCGCGGTGTCCCCGAAGCCTATGAGGCCATTATGGAACCGTTTCTGCGTCGGCGAAATAGGGGTTTTATGTGGCGCTTCAAGGCTTATTTACGTGCTGCGACAATGGCGCGCCGCAGGGCTACGCCGGCAGCGCCGACCAGCGGAACCAGGCACGCCAGGACGGCGATGGTGTTCGGCCGGAACACCGGCCGGCCGTTCTCGGTGACGTACACGCCAAGCGGCAGCACCAGGCCGCCGCCGCCCCCGCCCGAGGCGCCCTGGTCCGATTCGCTGCCCCCGCCGAAGCCGAACGTCACGAGCGCGACGGGGACCATCTCCTGGCCGTCTACCGCCACAGGGGTGCCGTACGCCCTGGTGACGCCCATGTTCCTGAAGGTGTCCACGAGGGACTCGAAGGTATTTCCCATGACTTCAGCCTACGTTTGGGCCCGCGACGGATCCATGGCTTTCGGCAGGGACAGGCCCCGGCCTCTCCGGTGGAGAAACCGGGGCCTGCGGTTCTATTGCTGATCGTTATTCGTCGCGTTACTCACAGGGGGCAGGTCAGGGTAACTGAGCCTGTGATGCCGTTCGGGTTGGAGTGGGTGCATTCGTAGATCTTTACACCCGGCGACGTATTTGTCGGCGCCGGCTGATAGATAGCGAAGGTTATCGAGGTAACGGTCAGTTTCGGGTTAACGCCGGTCCAGTTGTTATTCGGGCAGCCAGCTTCCGCCGCCGTAGCCGTCGCTCCGGCCGTCAGGACTGCGGGGTCGGTTGTAAGGCTAAGAGTTCCGTTTT
>JABFWC010000493.1 GCA_013362385.1 Pseudarthrobacter sp. | reverse complement strand
GCTGCTGCCGAGAACTGCGAACGGAACGCGTCGAAGGAGCCGAAAGCGTCGTCGATGGCCGCTGCCAGTTCACCTTCGGGCTTGTCGCCGCCGTCCGGGGAGAGGTTGTTCCAGAAGACGGAGTGGTTGACGTGGCCGCCGGTGTGGAACGCGAGGTCCTTGGAGAGCCGGTTGATGTTGGCGAAATCGCCCTTGTCCCGTGCTTCTGCAAGCTGGGCCAGGGCGTTGTTGGCGCCTGCCACGTAGGCCGCGTGGTGCTTGCTGTGGTGCAGCTCCATGATCCGCGCAGAGATGTGCGGCTCGAGGGCGGCGTAGTCGTACTTGAGTTCGGGCAATACGTACTCAGTCACAAAATCCTCCAATATCGTGGACACGTGGTCCGGTTGGTAACTCTCGGATTGTGCATCCGGGCGTCTGGCGCCCGGAATCTTTTTGATTCTATGGGCCCGCTACTCGTCCAGCATTTCCGGCGTCACATTGGCGTCCGTTCCGGGAATCCCCAGGTCAAGGGCGCGTTTGTCGGCCATCGCCAGGAGGCGGCGGATCCGGCCGGCGATCGCGTCCTTGGTCATGACCGGGTCAGCGAGCCGGCCCAGTTCGTCCAGGCTCGCCTGTTTGTGCGCCACCCGCAGTTCACCTGCGTATTTGAGGTGGTCCGGGTCGTCGTCGCCCAGGATTTCGAGCGCGCGCTCCACCCGGGCACCGGCAGCCACGGCGGCCTGCGCCGAGCGGCGGAGGTTGGCGTCATCGAAGTTTGCCAGCCGGTTGGCGGTCGCCCGGACCTCCTTGCGCATGCGGCGCTCCTCCCACACCATCAGGGCGTCGTGGGCGCCCATGCGGGTGAGGAGGGCGGCGATGGTGTCGCCGTCGCGGATCACGACGCGGTCCACGCCCCGGACTTCCCGTGCCTTGGCCTGGATGTCCAGCCGGCGTGCCGCGCCCACCAGTGCCAAGGCAGATTCCGGTCCGGGGCAGGTCACCTCCAGGGAGGCGGACCGGCCGGGCTCCGTGAGCGACCCGTGGGCGAGGAAGGCGCCCCGCCACACTGCCTCGGCGTCGGCGGCGGAGCCATTGACGACGGCGGACGGCAGCCCGCGCACGGGGCGGCCGCGGCCGTCCAGGAGTCCTGTCTGCCGTGCCAGCGCCTCGCCGTCGCGGACGACGCGCACCACATAGCGGCTGGCGCGCCGCAGCCCCCCTGCCGAGACGACGATGATCTCGCTTTGGTGGCCGTAGACTTCGGCGATGGCTGCCCGGAGCCGGCGGGCGGTGGAGGCGAGGTCGACTTCCGCTTCGATGACGATGCGGCCCGAAATGATGTGCAGGCCCCCCGCGAAGCGGAGCATGGCGGAGACTTCCGCCTTCCGCACTGAGGACTTCTTGATGTCCAAACGGGACAGTTCTTCCTTGACCGATGCTGTCAGTGCCATGGCACCTTCCTAACTGTTCCCGAAAATGTCCTGGTACGCCGTCGCCAGCCGCAGCGGCTCATGGACGGGGCGGCGCCCTGACGCCCCTACTTTACCCAAGACCACCTCGGCCCCGATCATCCCCGCCGCCTCCTCGAACTCCTGCCGGTCCGGGACGGACGCGGGGTCGGCCAGGACGACGTCGACACTGAACTCCGGCGCGTACCGCCGCAGGACATGCAGGTGGTCCGCGGCGGTCATCCCGCTGGTTTCTTTCGTGTCGGTGGCCAGGTTCATGGTCAGGCAGCGCTTGGCGGGGGTGCTGCAGAGGGCCTGCCGCATTTCGGGCAGGAGCAGGTGGGGCAGGACAGAGGTGTACCAGGAGCCGGGCCCCAGGATGATCCAGTCAGCCAGTTCGATGGCCGTCAGGGCCTCAACGCAGGCCGGCGCCGCCTTGGGCAGGAGCCGCACCTCCTCCAGCGAGCCGGCCACGGCGCAGCGGGCCTGGCCCCGGATAGTGTGCAGTGCCGTGGCACCGTCGGGGGCGCCCACCCGGACGTCGCCTTCAATCGTGAGCGGGACGGTGGACATGGGCAGCACCTCACCGCGTGCGCCGAGCAGCGCGCCGGCCCAGCGAAGCCCGGCGACGGCGTCGCCGAGCAGCTCCCACAGGGTGACGATCAGCAGGTTGCCCATGGCGTGGTCATCCAGCGAGCCGCCGGGCCCGTTGCCCGGGCGGAACCTGTGCTGCATGACGTCCCGCCAGGTGCGCCCCCAGTCCGTGTCATCGCACAGCGCCGAGAGCGCCATCCGGAGGTCACCTGGCGGAAGGACGCCGTACTCTTCGCGCAGGCGCCCGGACGAGCCGCCGTCGTCCGCTACCGTCACAATGGCTGTGAGCTGGGAGGTGAGCAGGCGCAGCGCCGAGAGCGAGGCCGCCAGCCCGTGCCCGCCGCCCAGGGCAACGACGTTGGGGCCCTTGTCCTGCTGGCCCGGGACCGCTCCGGCGGCGGGCGGCACCAGGGGCAGGGCGCCGGTGAACAGCGCCATTACTCGCGGCCCAGATCCCGGTGGGCGGTGGTCACGGTGACCCGCGGATACTGCGCCAGCTTCTTGGAAAGTTCGACGGCGACCGCGACGGAGCGGTGCTTGCCGCCGGTGCAGCCCACGGCAATGGTGGCGTAGTGCTTGTTTTCCCGGCGGTAGCCCTCCAGGACCGGTTCCAGCGCCAGCACATAACGGTCCACGAAGTTCTTGACACCCTCGGCTTCCAGCACGTAGTCGCTGACGTCCTTGTCCAGCCCGGTTTGCGGACGCAGCTGCGGAACCCAGTGCGGGTTGGGGATGAACCGGACGTCGGCGACGTAGTTGGCGTCCACGGGCAAGCCGTACTTGAAGCCGAAACTCATGACGTTGAGCCGGAGAGCGACGGGCCCCGTTTCGCTGAACAGTTCCGTGATGGCGGTGGCGAGGCCGTGGACGTTGTAGTTGGAGGTGTCCAGGACGACGTCGGAGCTGTCGCGCAGTTCCTGCAGCAGCTCGCGTTCCGCGGCGATGCCGTCGAGGATCCGCCCGCCGCCCTGCAGCGGGTGCGGGCGGCGGCCCTGTTCGAAGCGCCGCACCAGGACGTTGTCGCTGGCATCCAGGAACAGCACGCGGAAGGTCACGCCGCTGGCGGCAAGCGCGCCCAGGGCCGAGCGGATGTCAGCGAACAGCCCCTTGCTGCGGACGTCGACGACCACCGCCAGCCGCGGAATGGACTGCGGGGCGTGGGAGACGAGCTCGGCCAGGGTGCCCAGCATCTGCGGCGGCAGGTTTTCCACGACGTACCATCCGTGGTCCTCGAGCGCGTCGGCGGCGGTGCTCCGCCCCGCGCCGGACATTCCGGTGACCACCAGCAGCTCCGCTTCGAGCGGTTTGACGGGTTCCAGCCCGTCCTCCCCTGCTCCGGATTCCGCCGTCGTGTCTGCCATCAAGTCCGCCCCGTTTCCCTCGTCGTCAAGGGGCGGCCGCACTGGCCTTAACCCCGTCCTTTACCCTAGCTAAGTTTCGATGATTTCGCCGGTGGTCATGTTGATCGCCGGCAGGGCCGCCACCTGCCCGGCATCCCCGGCGAAATGGTTGACGATTGCGGTGGCGAGTGCAGGGCCGATCCCTTTCGCCTGGGACAGTTCCTCGGCGGTGGCGGCCTTGACGCCCTTGACGGAGCCGAAGTGCGCCAGCAGCGCCTTGCGTTTGGACGCGCCCAG
>JABFWC010000348.1 GCA_013362385.1 Pseudarthrobacter sp. | reverse complement strand
AGGTCGCCATGAACCACGCTGGGATTGAACCGCCACAGGGACACGTCTTCCATGGCGTGTTCCCAGCGGCGCAGCAGTGCCGGGGGGATCTTCCCGGTCGTCGCAGCCTGGTCCAGCTCATTCAGCCTGCGCTGGCGGAACTCGTTGGGCGTGTAGCTGGGCAGGTCGGCGTTGCTGACCAGCGACCGGGGCAGGTCGTGGATCGCGGCAAGAGCGGAGCCGATTTCCCGGGCGAGGCTCTCCGGCCCGGAGGTCAGCTCCTCGACGCTGCGGGTGGTCCCGGACAGATGCGAGTAGACGAAGGTGCTCAGGGCGCCGAGCCGCACGCTGCCGGCCACCGTGGGCATCAGGAATGGCAGCTCGGCCCGCACCGCCGGGGCGAAGGCGCGCAGGACCAGGAACTCGGTTTCGAGCCGGGCGCTGGCTTCAGCATGGCGCGGGGACCTCACGCGCCAGCGCTTGCCCTCGGAATCCAGCAACAGTGCCGCATCGAAGTCCGCGGGATCATCCGGCGCAGAGCTAACGGCCGTTGGCGTCAGTCCGGGGACTGCCGCGGTTGCAATGGCCGCCAGTTCAATCGGTTTTCTTCTCACCGTTCCACGGTAGATTGCCCGCCGCCCCGCACGGCGGTCCGCAGGCGGCGAGTCCTCAGATAGCTGGATTTCCTTCCGGCTGGACCCCGGGAAGACCAGGAGACATGCGAAATGTCGGCACCAGTCAGTACGGTGGACTCATGAGCCAAGCGGAGTCTGTCCTGCCCGTCCACCAAGCCCTGCCGCCGGGGCCGCCGGCAAACCACCTCGTGGAAACCCTGCTCCCGGTACGGCCGGCGCTGGTTGACCGGGGATCGGTCGCGCGCTCCAGGCCCGGGATGGTGGATGAACTGCTGGCGGATCCGGATGCCGTGGCGGCAGTGCTGTCGGGCCGCCAGGGGCTGGTGCAGGACGGCAGGTTGGTCTTCGCCGGGGCGGCAAACCTCCTGGCGGAGCTTGAAGAGGCAGGAATGCGCCCGCAGCTTGTGGTGTACCTGGGGTCGGCCCTGCCGGCGGCCGACCTTCCGTCCGGTACGCAACTGCTGCTCTTCGTCCTCCCGGAGCCCGTCGAACCCGGAACAGCGGGTATCCCTGCCGGAGCATCCTGGGCTGGATTCCGGGACGTTGCGGCAGGCCTGACGGCCACCTCCACGGCCTTGTTCGTGGAGGCCAGCGCAATCGCCAACTGGCACGCCGCCCACACGCATTGTCCACGCTGCGGCACGCCCACCGAGGTCGAAGCCGGGGGCTGGGTGCGCCGGTGCCCCGCGGACAACTCGGAGCACTTCCCGCGGACGGACCCGGCCATCATCGTCACAGTGGTGGGGCCGGACGGGCGGCTGCTGCTGGGTGGGGGCGGACCCGTGGATGCCCGCAACTACTCCACGCTGGCGGGATTCGTCGAGCCCGGCGAGTCCCTGGAAGAGGCTGTCGTCCGCGAGATCCAGGAAGAGGTCGGAGTCCGGGTCACCGCCTGCCAGTACCTGGGCTCCCAGTCCTGGCCGTTCCCGGCCTCCCTTATGCTTGGATTTACCGCCGTCACCCAGGACACCCAGGCAACGCCCGACGGCGTGGAGGTCACCAGGGCCCGCTGGTTCAGCCGCGAGGAACTGCAGGAAGCAGTGCTTAGCGGTGAAATCACCATCTCGAGCAGGCTCTCCATCGCCCGTTCCTTGATTGAGCACTGGTTTGGCGGGCGGATCCGGGACCTGGCCGGCTCCTAAGCAATTTCATCCACCAGACTCCATCCCCCGGTAGTCGAGAATCAAAAGCAGCAGAAGTGACTACAGAGAATTTTGACGGAGCAGCCTCCCTCGAGGACCGGATCCTCGGAGGGCTGGACGCGGAACAGCGTGAGGTGGCCAGCACCCTGAACGGGCCGCTCTGCGTGCTGGCGGGAGCGGGGACCGGGAAGACCCGGGCCATCACCCACCGCATCGCCTATGGCGTCCACTCCGGCGTCTATAGCCCGCAGCGCCTGCTCGCCGTGACGTTCACGGCCCGGGCGGCGGCCGAGATGCGCAGCCGGCTGCGTGACCTCGGCGCCGGGAATGTGCAGGCCCGCACCTTCCATGCGGCCGCGCTGCGCCAGTTGCAGTTCTTTTGGCCGCAGGCCGTGGGTGGTACGCTGCCCAACCTCCTGGACCACAAGGCACAGATGCTTGCGGAGGCTGCCCGACGGCTGCGGCTGAGCACGGACCGGGCTTCCATCAGGGACCTCGCGTCGGAAATTGAGTGGGCCAAGGTTTCCATGCTGACCCCGGCCAACTATCTGGAGAACGCCCAGGGCAGGGGAGCGCCAGGCGGTTTCGACCTCACCGCCGTCGCACGGGTTTTCCAGTCCTATGAGGACGTCAAGACGGACCGCAATGTGATCGACTTCGAGGACGTCCTGCTGATCACCGTGGGCATCCTGCAGGAGGACGAGAAAGTTGCGGCCACCGTCCGGGAACAGTACCGGCACTTCGTGGTTGATGAGTACCAGGATGTCTCCCCGCTCCAGCAGCGGCTCCTTGAGCTGTGGCTGGGAGGCCGGGACGAACTGTGCGTCGTCGGGGACGCGAGCCAGACCATCTATTCCTTCACCGGTGCATCGCCCAGGCATCTGCTCGACTTCAAGGCCCGATACCCGCAGGCCAACGTCGTCAAGCTCATCAGGGACTACCGCTCCACGCCGCAGGTAGTGAAGCTGGCCAATGAGCTCCTTGCCGGGCGGCGCAGCGGCGGTCCGGCGGCGGACGCCGCCTGGGCTGCGCCCCTGCAGCTCGTGGCGCAGCGGCCTGCGGGCCCGGCACCGCAGTTCACGGAGTGCTCCGATGACGAGGCGGAGGCCGCCATGGTGGCGCAGAAGATCAAGGGACTGCTCGACGCCGGCACGCCCGCCAGCGAGATCGCCGTCCTCTTCCGCACCAACGGCCAGTCCGAAGCCTACGAGCAGGCCCTGGCGGCCGCTGGAATCGGCTATCAGCTGCGCGGCGGGGAGCGCTTTTTCGCGCGCAAGGAGGTCCGCGACGCCATCCTGCAGCTGCGCGCCGCCACCCGCGCCGTGGCTGACTCCGATACCCCCGAGCCACTGGGCCAGCTGGTTCGGGACATCGTGTCGTCGCTGGGTTACACGGACTCCGCCCCCCACAGCGGCGGGGCCCTGCGGGAGCGGTGGGAGTCCCTGGCTGCACTCGTGGCCCTGGCCGACGAACTGGTGCAGAACCGGGGCCCGCAGTTCGGCCTGGCGGATTTCGTCAATGAACTGCAGGAACGCTCGCTCGCGCAGCACGCGCCGACGGTCCAGGGTGTCACGCTCGCGTCCCTGCACGCAGCCAAGGGCCTCGAATGGGACGCTGTTTTCCTCGTGGGGCTCAGCGAAGGCCTGATGCCCATTTCCTTCGCCGATTCACCGGAATCCGTGGACGAGGAGCGCCGGCTCCTGTATGTCGGGATCACCCGGGCCCGCGAGCATCTCTCGCTGTCCTGGAGCGCCGCCCGGACGCCGGGCGGCCGGGCCAACAGGAAGCCTTCCCGGTTCCTGGACGGCCTGCGCCCGGATTCGGTGGCAAGCTCCAGCGCACGCGGCAAGGGCGCTGCGCCGCGGCGCAAACCAGCCGCTCCCGCGATGTGCAGGGTCTGCGGCAGCAT
>JABFWC010000130.1 GCA_013362385.1 Pseudarthrobacter sp. | reverse complement strand
CCATGTAGCTGGCGTTAGGCCTGCCGCGGTGCGGGTGCGGAGTCAGGAACGGGGCGTCCGTTTCGACCAGCACGAGCCGGGGGTCCTCCACGGCGAGCGCAGAGCGCAGGTTATCGGCGTTCTTGAAGGTCAGGGTGCCGGCGAACGACATCCACCAGCCTGCGTCGTTGCAGGTCCGGGCCAGCTCATCGTCCCCGGAGAAGCAGTGGAAGACCACCCGCTCCGGCGCGCCCTCTTCCCGCAGCACGCGGACCACATCGCTGTGGGCGTCCCGGTCGTGGATCTGCAGGGTAAGGTCAAGGCGCTTGGCGATGTCGATGTGCCGGCGGAACGAATAATCCTGATGGGCCAGCCCGCCGCCCTTGGTCCGGTAGTAGTCAAGGCCGGTTTCACCGATGGCACGGATTCTTGGATGGGCGGCGAGGCGTTCGATCTCATCCAGCGCCGCTTCCAGTTCACCCCGGGCGGCATAGCGGGGTGCGTCGTTGGGGTGCAGGGCCACCGCACCCAGCAGCCGCGCGTCCTGCTCCACTGCTTCCACGGTGAAACGTGAGGATTCCAGGTCGCAGCCCACCTGGACGGCGCCTTGGACGCCCACAGCCTCTGCCGCATCGAGGGCAGCCTTGATGGCCACGGGAGCCTTCCCGTCGGGGAAGTCCAGATGGGTGTGGTTGTCCATGACGGGGACGGGCAGCGGCTCCGGGGCGGGAGGAAACTCCTTGCGCGGACGGCCTTCGTGCTCGGCGGCTTCGTCACCGGCGGGCCCCTGGTAGGCGGCAGGAATCAGCGAATTGCACATCCAACCAGCCTAACGGGCGGTTGAAGACCCCCTATTCGCCGGAACATTCTGTCAGCCACGGCAGTTGTCTTAGTAGTCTGGTAGGAATACATGCGAACGCCCACCGACGGGCGCAGGCAGGCTTGCTGTCCCGTCCAGGTGAATCCCGGGCTGAAAGGTTGCCGATGGAAATCCACCGACGCACTGCCGACAATGTGAGCGCTGCGAACCTGAACCTGGCCGGCGTCGCAGATTCCGTGAGCCACCTGAACGGGCACCGCGCCGAACCGATGGACATGGAGTCGTTCCACGCCGCCAGCCAGCGCGTCCTCTCAACTGTCAACACGGTGATCGATGGCAAGTCCGACGCCGCCAGGCTGGCGCTCACCGTCCTGCTGGCCCAGGGACACCTGCTGGTGGAGGATGTCCCCGGCGTGGGCAAGACCCTCCTGGCGAAAACCCTCGCCCGGAGCATTGACTGCACGGTCAACCGCATCCAGTTCACCCCGGACCTCCTGCCGTCCGACGTGACCGGGGTGTCCATCTATAACCAGGCCTCCAGGCTTTTCGAATTCCGGCCCGGCGCCGTCTTCGCCAACATCGTCATCGGCGATGAGATCAACCGTGCGTCCGCCAAGACCCAGTCCGCCCTGCTCGAATGCATGGAGGAGCACCAAGTCACGGTGGACGGGACTTCATACCGGCTCGATGAGCCGTTCATGGTGGTGGCAACCCAGAATCCCATCGAAATGGAAGGCACCTACCCGCTGCCGGAGGCCCAGCGCGACCGTTTCATGGCGCGGATCTCGATGGGCTACCCGGACAAGGACGCCGAGATCGAGATGCTGGAAACCCACCAGTCAGCCTCGCCGCTGGCATCGGTATCCGCCGTGGTTTCCGCCGCCGACGTCGCATCGATGATCACCACGGTGCAGCAGGTCTTCGTCTCGCAGCCGGTCAAGGAGTACACGGTGTCCGTCGGCAGGGCCACCCGGGAGAGCACCCTGCTCCGCCTCGGGGCAAGCCCCCGCTCGATGCTGCAGCTGCTGCGGGCCGCCAAGGCCACTGCCGCCCTGGACGGCCGCGACTTTGTCCTGCCCGACGACGTCGCCGCGGTGGCCGAAGCAGTCCTGGCGCACCGGATCATCCTGGACCGGAAGGCGGCCGGCGCGGGTGAAACACCGCACAGCGTGCTGCGCGGCATCCTCTCCCGCCTTCCCGTCCCGCAGGACGTCCCCGGTGCACGGGCCGCGGCCGGCGCCGGCACCAGGAACCGCTAGGCGCACACCATGGCCCTGTTGGACAGAGTTCCCCGGCACCTGTTCACCAGGCGCGGGTGGGGCATGATCGCTGCGGGGGCAGCTGCGCTGGCGGCGGCGCAGGTCATGGGCCGCAGGGACCTGTTGACGCTGGCCGTCCTGCTGCTGGTGCTTCCGCTGGTTTCGCTGGCCGGGACACGGCTGGTCAAACCCCGGTTCCGGGTCTACCGGGAGTTCAACCCCTCCCCTGTTGAAACGTCCGCCGCCACCACTGTCAGCCTTGCGGTGGCGCGGAACGGTCCGGACAGCGGGATAGTCACCATGGAGGAACGGCTGCCGGCCCGTTTCGGTGAGACATCGGCCTTCCGGTTCCCGTCCCGGTCCGCCGTCGGCGGCACCAGCCGCTACGAATACCAGCTTCGGTCCAGCCAGCGGGGCCAGTTCCGGATCGGACCGGTCACAGCGGAGTTCACCGATCCCTTTGGGCTCTCCATGCACCGCCAGGCGATCGACGACGGCGACATCCTCACCGTGACGCCGGCCGCCGTCGTGCTTCCCATGACCGGACTGGCCGGCGCGCGGGGCAACGACGGGGTGACGGCTACCCGGATCCGCGCCAACCCCAGCGACGACGACGTGATGACCCGTGAATACCGGCACGGTGACCCGATGCGGCGGGTGCATTGGGCCGCCACCGCCAGGCACGGGGAACTCATGGTGAGGCAGGAGGAATCCGTCACCACGCCTGAGGCGACCATCATCCTGGACCACCGGTTCGGGGCATTCGCCGGCGGACCCGGCTCAGCGGTGACGGGGCTTGCAGGTCCCGACGGCCACGCCCTGGCCAGCAGCAGGACCTTTGAATGGTCAGTGGTTGCCGCCATGTCCATCAGCGCACACCTCGCCGAGCGCAATTACGGGTTGCGGTTGCTGGACACCAGCGGCCGGCCGGCGTTCCTCCACTCCCCATCCTCGCCCGATCCTGCCGCCGAGGAGTTCACCGGGGCAGCCGGACTGCAGTCGATCGCCGAGAGCCTGGCGGCCATCCAGCTGTCCGGCTCCCACCATCCGCGGCGGGACGTCCGGTTGACCATGGGGGGAAACACGGCCGGCGGGGGCGTTCCCGGAAGGGGCCACATCAGCACGGACTCCGCACCGCCGGTGTTCGACGACCAACTGATGGACAAGCTGTCGGCGCACCGGATGCGGGGCCCCCTGATCGCCGTGCTGGGAAGGATCAGCACCGAGGAGGCCCTTGCCCTGGCCCCGGCTGCCGCCTACGGCACGAATGCCTTTGCCCTGGTGGTTGTCGAAAAGCCGGCGGAGTTCGACGATGTCCTTGAACTGCTGCGCCAGGGCGGCTGGCGCGCGGCCGCGGTGACGGCGGCGGCCCGCGTCGCTGCCGCCTGGAGCCAGTTCGACCAGGACCCCGCCCTGCCGGTGGCACCGGCAGCAGAAGTACGGCGCGGAGCGGAGGTGCAGAGATGACGGTTGCGCCGGCCCGGCAGCAAGGCGCCGGCCAGGAAACGCCGCATCCGGCACGAGGTTCCGGCGGCAGCAGGCGGGTGGGCGCCTACCCCTGGGCCATGGCCGGGTCCATCGCGGTGGGTGTCTGCGGGGCCGCGCTGTCCCTC
>JABFWC010000239.1 GCA_013362385.1 Pseudarthrobacter sp. | reverse complement strand
GGCATGGCCGACGATTCCGAATTGCTTGCCCCGCCCCTTGACCGTGTCCTGGGGTTCCTTCGCGTGCTGGAGGCCGGCGGAGGCGGGGAGGACATCCGCCCCTACCTGGCGGACTCGTTCGTGTTGACGGAAGCTCCCCACCTGCTGGCGCCGGAGGGTTCAACCCGGACTCTGGATGCGGTCCTGGCAGGTGCCGACCAAAGCCGGGAGGTGGTGGCGGACCAGAAATTCACCGTGCGCCGGACCACGTGCCAGGAGGGCAGGGTGGCTGTGGAGGCCGACTGGTCGGCAAGAGTGCTGATGGACCTGCGGTACTGGGACCGTGGTGAGACCATCCGGGCCAGGACGTCATCAGTGTTCGAGGTCCGCAACGGCGTGATCATCAGCCAGGACAGCTACGACTGCTACTTCCGCTAGGCGCCGGGCGCATCCCAGGCCATCGTGAAGCGCCTGGCCACCCAGCCGTTGACGGCGGGCCGGGAGGCGGCCGCGCCGATCGCTGCTGTTCGGATCCGCTGCAGCGCGGGCGGCAGCGGCCTGCCCAGCATCATGTTGATCTCGGCCTGCCGGCGCGCGAGGACTGCGGCCCGGCGCCGGTCCTTCTGGAACCGCCCGAACTCTGCGGGCCCGCTGCGGCCGTGCAGTGCCGAAAGCAGCACGGGCGCCAGCGCCTGCCCGTCGAGCCACCCCAGGTTCATGCCCTGGCCCCCGATGGGACTGATCTCGTGGGCGGCGTCGCCCAGCAGGACCGATCTGCCGGCAACGATGTGTCGGGCCAGCGTGGACTGCACGCTGAACGCGCTCAGCATGGAGTTCGTGGCTGGATCCGGCCTGATGCCGGTGCGGTGCAGGACCAATGCGGCCAGGTCCTCCGGCCCGGCGCCGGTCGCCGGGCGGCCGAGGCGGACCACCCAGCGCCGGATCCCGCCCGGCAGGGGAAACGACTCGACGATCCCCGCCGGCTCAAGGAACAGGACGGCCTCATCGCCGTAGCCGCTGCCATCGGCAAAGTCACCCATGAGGTAATGGTCCGGATACGTCCTGCCGCTGGTCCCTACGCCCAGGGCGTCGCGAAGCTTCGAGCGTGCCCCGTCCGCCGCTACCAGGAACGGCGCCGTCGCGTGGCAGGTGCGGTGCGCCGTGTTGCCGCAGGTCTGCACTGCCAAGGTGACGCGGCCGCCGTCGTCCTTTATCCCGGTGACCGCGCCACCCCTGACCAGCGCTTCAGGGTCCAGCGTGCGGACGCGTTCCTCCAGCAGTTGCTCGGTCCTGAACTGGGGGAGTGCCAGCACGAACGGATACTCCTTCGACACCTCGTCGAAGGACATGCTCCCCACCGTCGTGCCGCCGCTCACGGCCCGGCCCCTCCGGATCTGCACGCCCTCGCGCACCATCGCCGACGCCACCTGGACCCGGTCAAGCGCCTGCAGGGCGGGTGGATGCACGCCGATGGCCCTGGTGTGCCGGTTCCGGAACTGCCGCTGCTCGAGGATACGGACGCGCACGCCGGCCTGGAGCAGCGCGGCCCCCAGGTACAGTCCCACCGGTCCGCCGCCAACGATCAGCACATCGGCGTCCATGTCAGCCCCGGCGGTAGGTCAGGACCTGGTGGAACGCGGACGACCTGCCCACAGTCCAGCCCGGGGGAGCGGTAGCCGACAACTCGGCCGGCGTATAGCTGCGGCGGATGGACGTGAGTCCGTCTTCGCGGATAAACGAGTGCCGGAACGGCAGGGCGGCAACGCTGAAAAGGGCGAAGGCGGCGGGGTTGCGGACAAGGTCGTTGTGCAGGGCCTTGCCGGCGGCGAGGATTTCGGAGTGCGCCAGGAGCTGCTGCAGTTCATCGGGGGCCAAATGGTGCAGGACGTGGTTCGATATCACGACGTCGAAGCTGCGGCCCTCGCTGACCAGGTCGCCGCTGTGCGCCTGGCGGAATTCGACGCCGGGCATGGCGGGTCGCCGCCGGGCGAATTGGGCGGCGCGCGGGTCGGGGTCGATACCGGTGATCCGCATCGCCTTGCCGTCGCGTGCCGCCCAGCCGGCCAGCATGACGGCGAGGTCCCCTCCGCCGCATCCGACGTCCAGGACGGTAACCGGCCGCTGGCCCTCCGGAACCACCGGGCGCACCTCCGTCGCGTACAGCCGCCGCCACCCGGACAGGACCCGGTTGATGATCCGGAATTGCCGGTAGGTGTTCTCCAGGAGCCGGGCGTCACAGTCCGGAAGGTCCATCTTTTCGATCTCGTCGACGGCGCGCTGGCGCAGCAGGATCCCCATGCCGCGTTCTCTGTCAGCCGACCTGCGCTTCTGCAGGAAGGGACTGCCCGGGCATCAGGGCCTGTGCCTGCCGGAGCTTGGTGAACAGTCCCGTTTCCACTGTCAGGCCCGGGCCGAACGCCATGGAGCAGACCCGTTCACGGCCGTTGCCGTCATCCTGCAGGGGCTGCTCCAGTACGTGTTTGAGGACAAACAGGACGGTGGCACTGCTCATGTTGCCGTAGTTGCGCAGGGTCTCGCGGGCGGGCACCAGCTGCTGGTCGGTAAGCCCGAGCCGGGACTGGACCTTGTCAAGGATGCTGCGGCCGCCGGGGTGGATAGCCCAGTGGGGGATTGCGGTGTAGGGGAGTGCCGCTATCTCCGGTTCCCTGGCCAGGAGCGGCTGCAGGGCACCCACGATGTGGTCGTCGATAATGTGCGGCACGTAGTTTCCCAGCACCATTTCGAACCCGTTATCGCCGATGTTCCACGCCATCGAGTCCTCACCGACCGGGGTCAGCACGGTTTCGAAGTGGTCCAGTGTGAGCAGCGCGTTTTGTTCCGTGCCGGGCCGGGCGGTGACGACGGCGGCTGCGGCACCGTCGGCGAACAGCGCCGAGCCCATGATGGTGTCCGGGTCGTTGGAAGTGCGGACATGGAGGGAGCACAGTTCGGCGCAGACCACCAGCACCACGGCGTCGGGGTCGGCCTCGCAGAAGAGTTTGGCGGCCCGCAGCGCAGGGAACGCGGCGTAGCAGCCCATGAATCCCAGGTGGTACCGCTGGACGGCCGGGTTGAGGCCCAGTTCACGGACCACCTTGTAGTCGGGTCCGGGGTTGAAGAATCCTGTGCAGGAGACCGTCAGGAGATGAGTTATGTCAAGTAGATCGATTTCCGGGGCCGCGTCCAGGGCGGCACGGGAGGCCTCCACGAAGAGTTTCGTGGCTTCCCGGGCAAAGATGTCGTTGCGGACTTTGGTGCTGGGGTTGAGCAGGAGCCCGGTGGCCGGATCGTAGAACTGCGGGTTGTCGGAACGTGACGAGTTGGTCAGTTCCTCGACCGCCGTGAATCTCGTATCGATGGCGGCGCCGTCGAAGCAGGTATTCACCAGCCGGGAACCCAGGCGCGACAGGCCGGGCTGGGCCGCAAACACGTCGCGCGCTTCGGACTGGATCAGCATCGTCGCCGGAACTGCAGTTTCAAGTGAACGCACGTAGACCGTCATTGACTCATTCTTGACGGGCGCCGGGATAAAGACAATGGCCGCGCGGCGTTGACCAGCACGTTTGTCCGTGCTTTTGGTTGGGGCATTCGCCGCGTTGGCGGGGCGCCCTGGGCGCCGCCATGCCCCTGCCCCGCCACCACCCAATAACGCCGATAATCTACATTATGTCAAGTAGTCCGGAATCGGCCGCTGC
>JABFWC010000474.1 GCA_013362385.1 Pseudarthrobacter sp. | reverse complement strand
TTGTTGTTGACCTCGTAGCGGTGCCGGTGGCGTTCGCTGACCGTGGTCTTGCCGTAGGTTCCGGCGATGACCGAACCTTCATCGAGCTTGGCTTCGTAGAGGCCCAGGCGCATGGTGCCGCCGAGGTCGCCGCGGCCCTCGACGAATTCCAGCTGCTCCTCCATGGTGGCGATCACGGGGTACTTGGAGTCCGGCTCGAACTCGCTGGAGGAGGCGCCTTCCAGGCCCACCACGTTGCGGGCGTACTCGATGACCATGCACTGCAGGCCAAGGCACAGGCCGAGCACGGGCAGTTTGGTTTCGCGGGCGAACTTCAGTGCGCCGAGCTTGCCTTCGAGTCCGCGGATGCCAAAGCCGCCGGGGACGCAGATGGCGTTGACGCCCTCGAGGGCCTTGATGGCACCTTCGCGGGTTTCGCATTCGTCGGAGGGGACCCAGCGGATCTTGACCTTGGCCTCGTTGGCGAAACCGCCGGCGCGCAGCGCCTCGGTTACCGAAAGGTAGGCGTCCGGCAGATCAATGTACTTGCCCACGAGGGCGATCTCGACATGGTGCTTGGGGTTGTGGACAGCTTCCAGGAGCCGGTCCCAGCTGGTCCAGTCGACGTCCTTGAACGGCAGGTCCAGGGCACGGACGATGTAGGAGTCCAGGCCCTGGCCGTGCAGGGTCTTGGGGATGTCGTAGATGCTGGGAGCGTCGGCGGCGTTGACCACGGCGTCGATGTCGACATCGCACATGCGGCCGATCTTTTCCCGCATGGCCTCGGGCACTTCGCGGTCCGAGCGGATCACGATGGCCTCGGGTTGGATGCCGATGGAACGCAGCGCCGCAACAGAGTGCTGGGTGGGCTTGGTCTTCAGTTCCTGGGACGGGCCGATGTACGGAACCAGCGAGACGTGCAGGAAGAAGACGTTGTTCCGGCCGACATCCTGGCGCACCTGGCGCGCGGATTCGAGGAACGGCTGGGACTCGATGTCGCCCACGGTGCCGCCGATTTCGGTGATGATCACGTCCGGGGCGTTCTTGCCCTCGGCGGGCAGGCGCATGCGCCGCTTGATCTCATCGGTGATGTGCGGGATGACCTGCACGGTGTCGCCCAGGTACTCGCCGCGGCGTTCCTTTGCGATGACCGTGGAGTACACCTGGCCGGTGGTCACGTTCGCGGAGCCTTCGAGGTTCTCGTCGAGGAACCGCTCGTAGTGCCCGATGTCCAGGTCCGTCTCGGCGCCGTCATCGGTGACGAAGACTTCGCCGTGCTGGAAGGGGTTCATCGTGCCCGGATCCACGTTCAGGTAAGGATCGAGCTTCTGCATGGTTACGGACAGGCCGCGTGCCCGCAGCAGGTGACCGAGGCTGGAAGCCGTCAGTCCCTTTCCAAGCGAGGAGGCCACGCCGCCGGTGACGAAGATGTGCTTGGTCGTCTTGGAGGAGCCCGGGAACCGGGAATTTACACGGGAATTTGATCGCTGCACCACGGAATTCGAGCCTATCATCAATTGAGCCTTCCACGGATCGGGAGGAACGGGTCCCCAAGCGTTCCAGTCTGCTGGGCCGGAGCCTGTTGTTCAAGGGGTGTCCCCCTCCATCCGCCTTCCGGGGGTGGCCCGTCAGGCCCGCTGTGGCAGGAGTTTGGCGTCGTCCAGGAGTTCTTGGGCATGCGCCCGGGCCGATTCCGAGTCCTCCTGGCCGGCCAGCATGCGGGCCAGTTCGCGGACCCGTTCCGGGCCGTCCAGGAGGCGAACATCACTGGAGGTGAACCCGGTGGCGGTGCCGCCGTCGGCCCCCCTGACCGATGTTTTGGTGACGGTGATGTGCTGGTCGGCAAAAGCGGCCACCTGCGGCAGGTGCGTGACCACCAGGACCTGCACGTGGCGTGCCAGCATGGCCAGGCGCCGGCCGATTTCGACGGCGGCGCGTCCGCCCACCCCGGCGTCCACCTCATCGAAGACGAACGTGGGGACCGGGTCAACCGCCGCCAGCACCACCTCGATGGCGAGCATGACGCGCGACAGTTCACCCCCGGATGCGCCCTTGCCCAGTGGGCGGGCCGGGGCGCCGGAGTGCGGCTGCAGCAGGAAGGCGATCTCGTCGGCGCCGTGCGGTCTCAGCTGGCCGGCCGGCTCAAGGTTGATCACCAGGGTTGCGTCCGCCATGGCCAGGGCCTTCAGTTCGGCGCTGACCCGGGCGGAGAGGTCCTTGGCGGCCTTGGCGCGGATCTTGCTGATGGCCGCTGCCTGCCCGGTCAGTTCGGCCTCGGCGCGCTCCACCTCTGCGTCCAGTGCTTCGATCCGTGAGGAATCGTCCTGCAGCTCGTCGTGGCGGACCCGGGCGTTTTCCGCCCATACCAGCACTTCGTCGATGGTGGGGGCGTACTTGCGCACCAGCTTGGCCAGGGCCGCGCGGCGGTCCTCGATTTCAGCGAGGCGTTCGGGTCCTTCGGTGTCCAGCCCTGCCTGGTAGCTGGCGAGTTCGGTGGCGATGTCGTTGAGCAGGAACCCGACTTCGGCCAGCCGCGCCGCGGCGGAACCGAGGTCGGCGTCGTGCTCGGCTACATGCTCGAGGGTGCGTTTGGCGGCGTCCACGAGGGTGGTGGCGTCCCCCGCTTCGCCGAAGTCCTCGGCGATCAGGGCCTGGTGGGCGGTGCTGGCGGCGATCCGCAGTTCCTCGACGTTGGCGAGCTTCACGGCCTCGGCCTTCAGCAGCTCGTCCTCCCCCGGCTGCGGGTCCACGGCGTCGATTTCGGCGAGGGCGGCTTCGAGGGATTCTGCTTCGCGGAGCCTGTCCCGCGCCGCGCTGCGCAGGGCGTCCAGTTCCGCCTGGCTGGACTTCCAATGGCTGTAGAGGTCCTGGTAGGCGGCCAGCGGGCCGGCCAATGTTTCGCCGGCGAACTTGTCCAGGGCTCCGCGCTGGGCGGTCGCGCCCTTGAGCCGGATCTGGTCCGACTGGCCATGGACGACAACCAGGGACTCGCCGATCTCGGCGAGGACGCCTACCGGGGCGGCACGCCCGCCAAGGAAAGCGCGGCTCCGGCCGTCGGCACCCAGGCGCCGGGCGAGGATCAGCTCTGCGCCGCCGTCGAACTCTTCAGCTTCCGCACCGGCGTCCAGGGCGCGGGCGACGGCCGGGTGCCCGGCGTCGAGCTTCAGCACGGCCTCGGCAGTGGCGCTCTTCGCCCCGCTCCGTACGGCACCGGCATCGGAGCGGGCCCCGAGCAGCAGTCCGACGGCGGTGACCACCATGGTCTTGCCGGCACCGGTCTCGCCGGTCACCACGCTCAGTCCCGGGCCCAGTGGCAGTGTTGCGTCGGTGATGACGCCAAGATCGCGGATTCTCAGTTCTTCAAGCATGACATCACTTTGCAGTCGAAGGATCGGGATCACTGTCTGAGTCGGCCGGCTGCGGAACCTGCAGCGGAGGCATGGGCCGGGGTGTCCGCACGATGGGGATGGGACCGGTGTGGATGGCGTCGGACTTCGGCACCGGCCCGCGCCAGCCGTGGATGGGGAGCTGGAACTTGCGGACCAGGCGGGCAGAAAACGGGGTCTGGTGCGTGCGCGCGAGGCGTACGGGGTTGGCCGATTTGGTGACTTCCACGCGGGCGCCGGGCGGCAGGTCCACCGAGCGCCGGCCATCGCACCACAGCACCCCCAGGGCATCAGTCCGGCTGAGGACCTCCAC
>JABFWC010000384.1 GCA_013362385.1 Pseudarthrobacter sp. | reverse complement strand
GCGCGGATTCCCGGATCACCCGCAGCGACGCTCCCCGCGGCGGCTCCGGCCGTCCCGCGTCCGGCGGGCAGCGCGGCGGACGCCCGGCCACGGGCCAGCGCGCAGCAGCAGGTGCCTCCGGCGGCAGCAAGGCGGTCTGGTCCTCGAACACCGGCGGCGTTTCCGGCGGATCATACGGTTCGGGCAACGGCGGTTCGGGCAACGGCGGCTCCGGCCGTCCCAAGCGCAGCGGGCCGCGCCGCGCGTCCGCGCCGGCGTCGAACGAGCGCCGCGGGCGCTGATTCACACATCGACTGCTGAGTTGATGCCGATTAGACGCGTCAGAACGGCATCTACGCAGCAGCGGATCTGCATTCACCAGCCCCTGGCGCGCCACTCCTCCAGGTGCGGGCGCTCGGCACCGAGCGTGGTCGGCTTGCCGTGCCCGGGATGGACGACGGCGGTATCCGGGTAGGCGTTGAACAGCCGCTCGGTGACGTCCGACAGGAGCTGGTTGAACCGCTCCGGGTCCTTTTGCGTGTTGCCCACGCCGCCAGGGAACAGCGAGTCGCCGGAGAAGATGTGCACGGGACCGTCGCCGTCCCGGTACACGAAGGCGATCGACCCGGGCGTGTGGCCCCGCAGGTGGACGGCCGCGAGCCCGAAGCCGTCCACGGACAGCGTCTCCCCGTGGCTAAGCCGCACGTCCACCGGGACAGGCAGCGCATCGGCGTCGTCCGCTCCCGCGGCCGTGCGCGCCCCGGTTTCGGCCACCAGATCCTTCAGCGCGCGGACGTGGTCCCAGTGCTGGTGGGTGGTGGCGACCACCGCGAGCCGGGCGTCGGCGGCAGTGTCCCCAGCGCCGTCCGCCAGCAGCCGGCGGATCGCGGGCAGGTCGTCCGCTGCATCAATCAGCAGCTGCTCGCCGCTGGACTTTGCCGTCAGCAGGTACACGTTGTTGTCCATGTCGCTTACGGAGACGCCGCGGATGGTCAGCGCGGGCAGGTCGTAGAGAAGTGAGTCCATGGGCTTAGTCCAGGGACGGCTGCAGATCAAGCGGCATAGTCACGGAGTAGACCTGCTTGGACGGGGGCCCGGCCAGGATCTCGTGCAGCCCGCTCTTGCCCTCCGGCGTCTTCCGCCAAGCGGCGTATTCGTCGTGGTCCCTGGTGGTAGCCCAGGATTCCACCACCAGGATGTGGCAGGGATCGGCGTCATCCACCAACGCTTCGATTCCCTGGTTGCCGGGCCAGGCCCGCGTGGCGGCGAGGGTTTCGGACAGGTACTTGGCGGCCTCGCCGTGGCGGGCGGGGTCGATCCGGACTTCGAAGTGAACGATTGTTGACATGCCGACTATCCTATTCCCGGCCCTCGGACACCCAGGCGGGGTCCGCTGAACGGGAGCCGACGACGGCGTCCGAGGCGGCGTCGAGTGCGTCCAGCTGCGCCGGGGTCAGGTCCAGGTCCAGTGCGCCGAGGTTCTCGTCGATCCGGGACGCCTTGCGCGTGCCGGGAATGGGGACAACGGGCAGGCCCAGCCGCTTGCCCTGCACCAGCAGCCAGGCCAGGGCAACCTGCGCGGGGGTGGCCCCCAGCTGGTCCGCCACGGCCCGCACCGCGTCCACCACTGCCTGGTTGGCGCCGGCGGCATCGGGGGCGAAGCGCGGGATGCGGCGCCGGAAGTCGTTGGCACCCAGGCTGGATGCGTCAACGGTGCCGGTCAGGAACCCGCGGCCCAGCGGCGAGTACGGGACGAAGCCGACGCCGAGTCCGGCAGCGGCGGGAACAACGTTGCGTTCCACATCGCGGCTCCAGATGGACCACTCGCTCTGCACGGCGGCGATCGGGTGGACGGAGGCCGCGTCCCGGAGCTCCTGGGCTGTCACCTCGGACAGGCCAAGGTTCCGGACCTTGCCCTGCTGCACCAGCTCCGCCATGGCTCCCACGGTTTCCACAATCGGAACGCGGAGGTCGCGGCGGTGCATGTAGTAGAGGTCGATCACGTCGGTGCCCAGCCGCTGCAGGCTCCGGTCCACCGCCTGCCGGACGTAGGCGGCGTCGCCGCGGATGTCCGTGTAGCCGTCCGACGGAGTGCCCACCAGCGCGAACTTGGTGGCCAGCTGGACTTCGTTCCGGCGCTCCCTGAGCAGCTGCGCAATCAGTTCCTCGTTGCTGCCCCCGCCATAGATGTCCGCGGTGTCGATGAAGCTGACACCGGCGTCGACGGCGTGGTGCAGCGTCCGGAGCGCGTCCGCCGGGTCCACCTCGCCGTAGACAGGGGTCAGGGCCATGCCGCCGAAGCCGAGGGGGCTGACGGCCAGGCCGTCACCAAGCTGGACGGTGTTGCCGCGTTCGGTGCGTGCGTTTGCCATGGGTGCTCTCCGTTCGTTTACTGCTGTTGTGAAAGGTTCTATCGCCAGGGGATGACACGGTCCGCGGCCGGCCGCGTGGCCTGGATCAGGACCGCGTTGGCTTCGTCCGGACCGGTGGCCCAGGCCCGGGCTGCTTCCCGATCCATTCCGAAGGATACGTGCCGGTCCACCAGCCGCTGCAGCCGGAGCGCAGGCGGCGTTTCGACGAACCACACCTCGTCCAGCTGCGCCCGCACCTCTTTCCACGGCTCCTGCCCGGCCAGGAGGTAGTTGCCCTCCGTGATCACCAGCGGCACGTCGGCGGCCACGGCGATGGAGGCCGCCACCGGTTCATCAATGGCACGGCGGAACTCCGGGGCGTACACCACCGGCTCATCCCGGGCGGCCAGCCGGCGCAGCAGCGAAAGGTAGCCGCCGCCGTCGAACGTGTCGATGGCGCCCTTGCGTTGGCGCAGGGGAGTGCCGTCGATGACCGCGTTGCCCAGGTGGAAGCCGTCCATCGGGACCACCACCGCGGTTCCGGGACGGAACTGTTGCTGGATCCAGGCCGCGAAGGTGGACTTTCCGGCACCCGGCGCCCCGGTGATGCCCAGGATCGTCCGGCTCCCGGGCGCTACCCTGCGCCGGAGCGCGGCCAGGGCCTGGCTGATCTCGGGGGAGTCCATGGCAAAAGCCTAGTGTGCGCCCGTCCGGGCGGGATCCCTCGGCGTGTCCGGCTGACGGCCGGGCGTGCCGGCCGGCAGCGCCTTCAAACCCGCAGCGCAGCCCACGATTCCGGCGATGAACAGCAGCTTGACCACGCTGAACGGTTCCGCGCCGGTGGCCATCGCCCACCCCACGGTCAGCGCCGCGCCGATGCCCATCCACACGGCGTAGGCGGTGCCGAGGGGAATGCTGCGGATCGCCAGGCCCAGGCCCAGCATGCTCAAGGCGGCCGTCACGGCAAAGACCACGGTCGCAACGGGACGGGTGAGGCCATCGGACAGGCCAAGGGCGGTGGCCCAGACGGCCTCAAGGACGGCCGATGCCAGGAGCACCAGCCACGGCACGGCACGCATTAGGCCACCACCTTCAGGCCAACCACGCTCGCGGCGATGCCGGAGAGCAAAAGCAGGCGGACCGCCGTCGGCCGTTCCACGCCGGTGGCCATCGCGTAGGCGGAGGTCAGGACCACGCCGACGCCCACCCACACCGCGTATGCCGTCCCGGTGGGAATGGTTTGCATGGCAAAGGCCAGGCCGCCGGTGCTGGCGGCGACGGCTGCCAGGAACAGGACGGCGGGGGCGAAGCGCCGGCGGCCGGAAACCCGGGAAGCCCGGTGCAGCGCTGCAGCCCA
>JABFWC010000245.1 GCA_013362385.1 Pseudarthrobacter sp. | reverse complement strand
ACGCCGCGCTCCTGCAGCTCCGGCACCAGGTGGTGCACGATGTCGTCCAGCCCGGTAGGAACCAGCCAGGGCGAGATGTTGAACCCGTCCACCGCACCCACCCGGGCGTACTCCGCCAGCTGGTCCGCAACCGCCGTGTAGGAGCCGGTGAAGGTTGCATCCACCCGAGCGGTGCGCGAGGTGACGAACTGCCGGATGGACAGCCCCTTGTCCTTGGCCTCCGCCCGCCACTGGTCGGCCAGCTGCCGCGCCTTCGCCCCGTGGAATCCGCTGCCACGCGTCTCCGAGGTCTCCTCCACCACGGGATCGATCTCCGGCAGCGGCCCGTCCGGATCGTATCCGGACAGCTCGCGGCCCCAGAACTGCTCCAGGTAGGCGATGGCCTGCTGCGGGCCGATCTGCAGGCTCCGCACCCACTCCTTCTTCTCCAATGCTTCGACGTCGGTGGCCGCCAGGATGAACTCACTGGCCGGCATGATCTGCACGGCGTTTGCACTGCGGCCGGCGGCCAGTGACCGCTCCACCAGGTCCTTTCGGAACTCCACGGCGTCGTCGAACTTCGGGTGGGCGGAGAAGATCACGTCCGCCTGCCGGGCAGCGAAGTTCCTGCCCTCCGGCGAGTCGCCGGCCTGGAACAGTACGGGCCGGTACTGGGCGCTGCGGGGCAGCCGCGGCGTCATGTCCACCGTGTAGTGCCGGCCCTCGTGCAGCACGCGCCGGGCGGGGCCTTCCGGGGTTTCCCAGGAGTCCCAGATCCGCTTTGCCGTTTCCACGAAGGCTTCGGCGTGCTTGTACCGGTCCGCGTGGTCGAGGTAGCCGCCGCGGCGGAAGTTCGCACCGGTCCAGGCGTTGTCCGTGGTCACGATGTTCCACGCGGCACGCCCGCCGGAGATCAGGTCCAGCGACGCAAGCCGGTGGGCGAGGTCCGCAGGATCGTTGTACGTGGTGTTCTGGGTGGCCACCAGGCCGATATTCTCCGTCACCGCGGCGAGCGCGGCCAGCATGGTCTGCGCGTCGGGGCGGCCCGCCACGTCCAGGGCGTGCGGGCGGCCCAGGTGCTCCCGCAGGCGGAGCCCCTCCCCCAGGAAGAACGCGGTGAAGAGCCCACGCTCCGCGGTCTGGGCGATACGGCGGAAGGACTCAAAGTCCGTCTGGGAGCCGGATTCGGCTGCCTTCCAGATGGTGCCCGAATTGACGCCCTGGAAGAAGACCCCGAACTGGATCCGGCCGCTTGGTTTGAAGACGTCCGGCGTGAAGGGTTCGGATTTAGCACGCGTGTGCTGTGTCATGGTTTTTCCTTACTTTCCGGTACGGGCGGGCGCGGCGGCGGATGCGTAGCGGCTGGCAGGACGGTCCAACCCGAGCAGGTCGCGGAACGTGCCGTCCTGCAGCACCGGGCGGAGTGCCCCGCGGCGGCGCAGTTCCGGCAGGACCAGCCGGCCCAGCTCCTCCAGGTCGACAAAGAGCGACGCCGGGTTGAGGCGTACGCCGTCGGCCTCCTTGAGAAGGTCCGCTAGGAAGTCCGTGAGGCCTTCCGCCGTGCCGACGAAAGCCGCGCGTCCGCCGTCGGACGCGACCACGCGCGAAGCCGCAGCCTGCCCGCGGGAGTCCAGGACGACGTCGAGCTCGGCGATCACTGCAACGGAGGCACCCACCCGGGAGCGCACGTCGCGGACCTCGGCCGCCAGCAGCTCAGGCGTCGGCGCGGACACCAGCACGGCATCCAGCGCTTCAGTTGGGACTTCACCCAGCAGGGACGCCGGAACCAGCACCGGCAGCTGCCCCTGCAGCGGCCGCGGAATGATGGACGGCCCCTTCACGGAGTAACCGGGACCGGCAAAACCGGCAGGAGTCTCATAATCCGCATAGTGCAGCTTGTCCACGTCGATGTACCGCCCGGTGGCAACGTCGCGGATCACGGCGCCGTCCTCCCACGAATCCCACAGGCGCCGGGACACCTCTATGGACGCCGCGGCTTCCTGACCCAGCGCAGCACCGGTCACGGAGGAGCGTCCGACGGCGGCAGCGGCCTCAGGGGACTCGGCAGCCGTCACGATCCACCCGGCCCTGCCGCCGGAGACGTAGTCGAGGCTGGCCAGCTGAGTGGAGATGTGGAACGGCTCGGTGTAGACGGTGTCCACCTCGGGAACCAGGGCAATCGTCCGGGAGACCGGCCCGGCGAACGCGGCACGCTGCAGTGCGTTGGCCCGGCCGGGCACCGGCGCGTCGGTGAAGGTGGCGGCGTGGAAGCCGGCGGATTCGGCGGCCAACACGGCCCGGGAGATGCCGTCCCAGCCGGCGCCGTCGAGCTCGATGGCAAGGAAGCCTGCCGCTTGGGAATCGCTCACTTCCGGTCCTGACGTTCGTAGGGAGTCTTCTCGCCGGCCTCAATGGCCACGGGCAGCCGGTTCTCCGCCGGCGGCAGCGGGCACGTGGCCAGGTCGGTGTAGGCGCAGGGCAGGTTCACGGCGCGGTTGAAGTCCAGCAGCACGGATCCGTCCGCAGCCGGCACCACCGAGAGCGACCGGTTGGCGGCATAGGTGGTTTTGCCGGAGGTCTGGTCCGTGAACAGCACGGACAGCGAACCCGGAGCGTGCCCGTTGAAGGCGGTCAGCGACAGCTCCTGGCCGGCGAGCTTGAAGCGGATCTCGCCCGGCGCCTCGTACACATGCTGGATGCCTTCGACCGCGGCACCCACCGTGGTAGGCCGGGGCTCGTCGAACGGCACATAGGTGCCGCGGACCGCGTAGGCTGCGTCCGGCGAGTAGGCGGGTGTGCCCTGGTAGTCCTGCAGCAAAGGGTTTTCAGGGTTCCGTGGCCGGACGATGGATTCGCCCCCGCGCTTAGCCAGCTCAATCACTGCATTCCGGGACACGAGGTTGATGCCGCCGCGCTCCTCGATGGGCCCGAACTCCAGCGTTGCACCGGACGGACCATTCAGTTCCTTGCCGTCCTGCTGCAGGCTCTCGCCCGCGGCCAAAACTACGCGGACGACGTCGGCCTCCACGCTCCAGGTGCCGGGGGCACCTTCCAGCCGCGCGGGTTCGTCGCCCAGCCAGTGCAGGTGGGTCACCGCCAGGAAGCCGTGCGGGTGGGTGCGGTTGCGCTCGTGGGCGGCGTGCCATTCCTGCCAGTCGGCGTCGAAGGATTCAATGGCGGTTTCTGTGGATATTGCGTTCATGATGCCTTCCCGGAAGCAGTGGCCGCGGCCTGCGTGGCCGCGAAGCTTTCCTCGGTGATGGTCTTGGATTCGGGCAAGGCCTCCTCGGACAGGCCCCAGCGTTCCAGGACCTTGCCGTAGGAGCCGTCCTTGATGACCGCGTTCAGGGCTTCCGAGATCACCGGCGCCAGTCCGTTTCCGCGCAGCGTGGTGGCGGCCACCAGCGTCTCGGAGGGCCAGCCGGCGTTGACCTTGCCCACAACCTTCAGGTCGTCACGGGTGTTTTCCCGGTAGATGGTGGACGGGTAGGGGGCGATGTTGAGGTCCGTCCGGCCGGAGGACAGCGCCAGGATGGTGTCGGCGTCGGAGGAGTAGTACTGCAGCGTGGCCGGCGCCTTGCCCTTGGCCTCGAGCTCCTTGTTCCAGGCCAGCAGGATCTTTTCCTGGTTGGTGCCGGAGCCCACCGAGACCTTGAGGCCGGAGATGTCGTCCGCGCCCTTGATCTCGTAGGTGGCGGACTTCTTCGCCTCAAAGCCCATGTAG
>JABFWC010000100.1 GCA_013362385.1 Pseudarthrobacter sp. | reverse complement strand
GGCGTACGGATCGCCCGGTCTTCACCATGGGCCCGGCAGGACCCCCTCAAGGCAGGGCCCGTCAGCCGACCTGCGCCGGCGAAAACGGCAAGGGCCCGCTCGCTGAGGAACTGGTCCGCACCCTGCAGGACATGCAGGTGGGCCGCAGCCGCCGTGAGTCCTACATCGCCCTCGCGGAGAGGACCAACATCCCGGAGCTGCGCAGCTTCGTGCAGGCCGTCGTGCAGGCGGACACCTACGGGATCGCGATCAGCCGGGTGCTGCGCGTCCAGGCCAAGGTCATGCGGGTCAAAAGGCGCCAGCGGGCCGAGGAAAAGGCCATGAAGCTGCCCGTCATGATTCTGTTCCCGCTATTGTTCTTCATCTTCCCGGTCCTCTTTATCGCCATCCTGGGGCCGGCCGTCATCAATGCCGTCCTAACCTTCAGCGGACACTAAAGACCACCGCAAGGACGGCAAGGTTGACTCAAGGTTTACACAGAACATCCAAAATAGGACGCCGAAAGAAATTCCAGGAAGTAGCCTTGAACAATGCAGAGTCCCGATCCCGAACCCAGCGGAGCCAGCCCCACGGCGGACTCTCCGCTGCCCGGGGTCTTGCCCGTACCATCCGTCCCGGCCGGCACCGCCGCCCCCTCACTGGAAGCTGCCGCTCTCTTGCCACTGATTGATGCAACCGTACTGGACGAACTCGATGACGAGCTCGCAGGGTCCGGCCTGGCCCAGCGGTTCGCCCGGGACTACGCCGCCATGTGGGACCAGCGCCTCTCCCGGCTTGGAGCCGCTGTGGACAGCCAGGACGAGGATTCTGCCCTGGACGCCGTCATCAGCCTCAAGATCAGCTCGGCCATGGTCGGGGGCGTACGCCTCGCTAAGCTGGCTGAACTCCTCGAAGCCCTCATCCGCCAGGGCGACTTCGCCCAGGGCCAGGTGCTGATGCTGGGCGTCGCCCTGGATGGCGCCCGCACTGTGTCCGAGCTGCAGTCGACCTACATCCTGGAGAACGGCTAGGCGCCCGGGGGCCGGCGCGGTGCCAAGCGGTACCCCACCCCGCGCACCGTCTGAAGCCAGCGCGGTGAAAGCTGGTCCTCCTTGAGCTTGCGGCGGAGGTTCCCTACGTGGACCTCGACGGCGCGCTCATCCGCCTCGCTGATATACGTGTCCTCGTCGTAGTACTCGCCGCGGACAGCCCGCACCAGATCGGCCCTTGTGCACACGGCGCCGCCGCCTTTCAGCAGCACATGCAGCAGGTCGAATTCGCTGCGCGTCAGGACCAGCGGCTCCCCCAGCACCTCCACCGTCCGGGTCCGGTGGTTCAAAGACAGTCCGTTGTGCTGCAAAACCGCAGGGTCAGCATGCTGGGCGGGAGCAGCGCCATGTCCCCAGGATGTTTGCGGTGGCCGGTGTCCGCCCGCCTCGTGCCGCGGCCTGCGCATCATCGCGGCCACCCGGGCCCGCAACTCGCGGGGGCGGAACGGTTTGGCGATGTAATCGTCCGCACCTGCATTGAGTGCCGACAGCAGGTCCGGTTCCTCCGTCCTTCCGGTCAGCATCACCACGTACGCGTTGCTGAAGTTGCGGATCCGCCGCAGAACTTCGAAGCCGTCAATATCCGGAAGGCCGATGTCCAGCGTCACAACGTTGGCCTGCTTGCTGCGGACCACTTCAACCCCGGCCCGCCCATCAACTGCTGTGTGAACCTCGAAGCCCGCCTGCGTCAGTACGCCCTCAAGGAGGTTCCGCACGTCGGCATCGTCTTCGATGACCACAGCTACACCAAGATCATCCATTACTATCCCTGCGCCAGGCGAATACGACCCCCCATCGGCCCAGCGCCAATGTCATACCCGCTCCAACCATTTATACGCTACTAGTAAGCCCTGCTGATGACATCAGAAACATCCCATACCTTGAAAAGTCAATTATTATGACAGGGTATGTGCATTATTGGCCCGAAAGGGTAAGTACTGCAGTAGTCGGAGCAATTCGCAGGTATTGGGGGATGCCGCATTCCAAGCCTAGGGGGTACAGGTCAAAGTCATGGCTGAGCCGTTGTTCAACCGTGGACCCGGCCGCATCTTCCGCCGGCTGGGGCCGCGTGCGCAGGTGGCGCTGTGCCAGCTGCCCCTCACCCTCATCGTGGCAGCCATCGCGGTGGCAACCCCCTTCGCGTGGCCGTCGCTGACGCACAGTCCGCTGTATGTTTCCGGAATCATCCTTCATGGCATCCTGTTCCTTGGTTGCGTCCTGGTGCCCTGGGAACGCCTGCGCCACCGTCCGTACCTGCTGATTCCGGTCCTGGACTTCGCGGCGATCGGCCTGCTTCGCAACGGCGCAGCACCGCTCCTGCCGGGCCTGGCAGTCCTGGTGATCTTCCCCGTAATATGGCTTTCCGCCTCCGGAATGTTGGCGCGCAGCAGCCTGGTCCTCAGCTTCGCCGGACCCCTGGTGATCATGATCCCCGCGGCCTTGGCCCACTTTCCCGCCGTCACCGCCGGGGACATCACCGGTGCACTCCTCTTTCCCACCATGATGCTCGCCGTGTCTTTGGCCATCCGGTTCGCGAGCGTCAACCTCCGCCTGCAGCAGCGCGAGCTGGCGGACAAGGACCGGGAGCTACGGAAACTGCTGGCAGCGAGCAGGGAGCGCGAAAAGCTGCTGGAAACCGTAATGGATGCCACCGATGTGGGGATTGCCGCCGTCGACCGCTCCGGGCACTTCCTGGTCTCCAACAGCCGGCAGCGCAACTTCCGCCAGGCCACGGGGGCGGACGACGCCGTGGCCGGCCAGGGGCACCAGCTGATCTTCGGCCAGGACCGGCGCACCCTGCTTCCGCCGGACCGCCGCCCCATCAACCGTGCCATGGCGGGGGAATCGTTCGCCGACTATCTCGTGTGGGCCGGCGTCGGCAGTGAACAGCGTGCCCTCTCCACCGCGGCCCGTCCGCTCCTGAGCGAGGATGGCCGCCTCACTGGCGCGGTGGTGGTTTACACCGATGTCACCGGGTGGGTGGAGTCGCTAGCCGCAAATCAGGACCTGATCTCCAACGTCTCCCACGAATTCAAGAGCCCGCTGAACTCGATCATCGGCAACGTGGACCTGGCACTCGAGGACCCGGCGCCGCTGCCGTCCCACATCACCCGGCGGCTGCTGGTGGTCCAGCGCAATGCCGAACGGCTGCTGTCCCTGGTCGCGGACCTGGCGGCCTCCGCTTCCACGGCGCTGAACGTCCACCCGAAACGGACGGACCTGGCCAGCCTGGTGGAGACCACCATGGGTTCGGCGCAGGCATGGGCCGAACGGTCCAGGGTGGAGATTTCCGCCGACGTACCTTCCCCCCTATGGGCCTACGCGGACCCGCTCCGGATCGGCCAGGTGCTGGACAACCTGGTGTCCAACGCCATCAAGTACTCTCCCGACGGCGGCAAAGTCAGTATCAGCGCGCAGGCGGACAGGCAGTGGGTCCGGCTCCGCGTCCAGGACACCGGGATGGGCATGTCCCGGGAGGACGCGGCGCGGGCCTTTAATCGCTTCTTCCGCGCCGACGCCGCACAGCAGGCCGCCATCCCGGGCGCCGGGCTGGGGCTTTCCATTACCCAGATGATCGTGCAGCGGCACGGCGGCACCATCAGCTGCGAAAGCGGCGAGGGCTTGGGAAGCACCTTCACCGTGACGCTGCCGGCCGAGGGGCCGCCGCCGGCGTTCTAGTGAGGCGTAG
>JABFWC010000086.1 GCA_013362385.1 Pseudarthrobacter sp. | reverse complement strand
TCCTTACCGTTTCCGCTTTGTGGAATTTAGATTCTGCTTTATGAAAAGTGTAGGGAAGGAGGGGTGGGGGAGTCAAGGGGAGGGTGCGCGGGTGGCCGGCCGCCACGCCGTAAGGGCCACGCCCGCAATCGGAGGCTAGCGGGCCACGGCTTCAGGCCGTTGATTGCTGGGTACCTCCATTCCGAAGTGACCGAAGTGCTTTGCCCACCCGAATGGAGTACCCGGCATGATCACCCCCAATGTCGCCGACGGCGTCCACCTCCTCAGCCACGCCAACGTCAACTGCTATGTCATCGAGGACGAGCAAGGAATCACCTTGGTGGACGCCGGGCTGCCCACCATGTGGCCCATGCTCACGCAGCTGCTCGAAGAGCGGAACCGGCGCCCACAGGATGTCAAGGCGCTGGTCCTCACCCACGGCCACTTCGACCACGTCGGGTTCGCGCTGCGGGCACAGCGGCAGTGGGGAATTCCCGTGCTGGTGCATGCCGGCGATGCCTACCTGGCGGCGCATCCGTACCGGTACAAGCCGCAGCGCAACCGCTTCCTCTACCCCTTCACGCACCCCAGGTCCCTGCCTGCGCTCAGCCGCATGGCCGCGGCAGGGGCGTTGGCGGTGAAAGGCGCCTCCGGCACCAGGCCGCTGGGCATCGGGATAGCGGACGAGCTCACCGGCCGCCCCGCCGTCGTGCACACCCCGGGGCACCCGGACGGGCACTGCATCCTGCACCTTCCGGACCGCGGCGTCCTGCTTACCGGAGATGCGTTGGTAACCCTGGACCCCTACACCGGCAGGTCCGGACCGCAAATCGTGGCTTCGGCAGCAACGAAGAACACGGAGCAGGCGCTCGCCTCACTGGACGCCATTGCGGCCACCGGCGCCACCACGCTCTTGCCGGGGCACGGCCAGCCGTGGAAAGAGGGGGCCGAGGCAGCTGTACGGGAGGCGATGAGGATTGGCGCCCACTGACACAACTTGGCACAGCTGAAGGTCCCCGGGCGGGCGCGCCGGGGACCCTCTGCTGGGGGAACTATCCGTGGCTAGTGCTGCAGGTCCTTACCCTTCGTTTCGGGGATGGTGAACACGAAGGCCGCGCTGACGGCCAGCAGCAGCACCGCGTACCCGTTGAACACCTGCGGCGCCGCCAGCGTGGAGCCCAGCCACTGCTGCAGGTACGGTGCGGTCCCGCCGAACACTGCCACGCAGATGGAATACGGGACGCCCACGCCCACGGTGCGGATCGACGTCGGGAACAGCTCGGCGTACACGGCCGGCACGATGGCGGCGCTCGCGGCGATGAAGACCAGCATCACGGACATGGAGACCGCCAGCTGCCAGGCGGAATCCTTCAGCAGCCAGGTCATGGGGAAGTGCAGCACGGCGGAACCGATGGCGCCGGCCCAGAGAACCTTCTTGCGCCCGATCCGGTCGGACAGCTTGCCCCACACCGGCAGGGCGGCGATGAACACGATGTTGGCGATCACGCCGGCCCACAGGGCCTCGCCGCGGTCGATCTTCAGGGCGGTGGTGGCGTAGCTGGGTGCCACGACGCCCCAGATGTAGTAGATGACGGTGAGGCCTACGGTCAGGCCGATCACCTGCAGCGCCTGCTTGCGGTAGCGGACAATCTGCGGCCAGATCGGCGCGCGCTTCTCCGCCAGCGCTTCACCCTCGAAGGCATCCGTCTCGTGCAGCCGTGACCGCATGATCAGCGCGTACAGCCCCATCGCGGCGCCGATCAGGAACGGAATCCGCCAGCCCCAGGCATTCATCGCCTCGGTGCTGAGGGCCATGTTCAGGACTGCGCCCAGCAGCGTGCCGAACAGGATGCCCACCGTCCCGGAGGTATAGATCAGGGTGGCCCAAAAACCCCGGCGCTCCTTGGGTGCCATCTCGGACAGGTACGTCTGCGACGACGGCAGCTCACCGCCGTGCGCCAGCCCCTGCACCAGCCGGGCCACGAGCAGCATCAGCGAGGCGAACGCACCAACGCTGGCGAACGTGGGGGCGACGCCGATCATGAGGCTGCCCAGGGAGGCGAGGCCGACGGCGAGGGTCATCGACGCCTTCCGGCCCACCCGGTCGCCGATCCAGCCAAACAGGAAGCCGCCGAAGGGGCGCGCCACGAAGCCGACGGCAAAGATCGCCAGGGTGGACAGCACGGCCGACGCAGGGTCCTGCTTGCTGAACAGCTGGCTGGCGATGAACGGGGTGAAGGTGGCATAGATGGCCCAGTCGTACCACTCGACGGCGTTGCCGATGCCGGTGCCGACGATGGTCTTGGCCTTTGACATGCGTCCGGCCTGTGGCGTGGTTGCTGCGACGGACATGGTCTTCTTCCTGGTGGTCGTTTCGTCTGGAGTGGGACGGGCAGCGGCGCTGCTGCCCTTGATTGCGCTGTCCATGACCTAGGCGGCCTGCGAAAGCGCGGCCAGCCTGGAGATGGCAAGCTCGGCGTACAGGGCCGCTCCGTCAGCCAGCACGCCGTCGTCGAACGTTGCGTACGGGGAGTGGTTGAACGGCGAGGTGGCGGGGTCCCCGCCCGGGGCGACGGCGCTGAGGCCGACGAACGTGCCGGGCACCTCGGCCAGCACCCGGGAGAAGTCCTCGGAGCCGCTCAGCGGGGTAGCCCAACGCGAGAGGCGGCGCTCGCCGAAAAGTTCCGTGATCACTTTTTCTGCGGTGTGTGTTTCGTCCTCGTCGGTGATGGTGAGCGGGTACTCCTGCAGATAGTCGACGGCGACTTCCACCCCGTGCGCGGCCGCGATCCCCTGGAGCAGGCGCGGAACGGCCTCCATCATCTTCACCCGCGACGCTTCGGAGAACGTTCGGATGGTGGCTTCGATGCGGGCCGACTCGGGGATGACGTTGCGCTTGGTCCCGGCGTGCAGCACGCCTACGGACAGGACGACGGGGTCAAACATATTGAACTGCCGGGTGACCATGACCTGCAGGGCGGTCACCATCTCGGCCGCCACGGTGACCGGGTCCTTGGCCGCGTGCGGGGCGGAGCCGTGGCCGCCGGCGCCGAGAACGGTGACCTCGAGCCCGTCGGAGGCGCTGAGCATGACGCCGGGCTTGGTGCAGAAATTGCCGTGCGGTTCCAGTGAGGAGAACACGTGCATGCCGTAGGCAGCCTGGACCCGCGGTCCGGCGGCGTCGAGGACGCCTTCGCGGAGCATGTAGCTGGCGCCGTCGAACCCTTCCTCGCCGGGCTGGAACATCAGGACGACGTCGCCCTGGAGTTGGTGCCGCTTCCCGGCCAGGAGGGTGGCTGCCCCGGCGAGCATGGAGGTGTGCAGGTCATGGCCGCAGGCGTGCATGGCGCCGTCCGCCTGCGAGGTGTAGTCGACGCCGGTCTTCTCCTGGACGGGCAGCCCGTCCATGTCGGCGCGCAGGAGGACTGCCGGGCGCTGCCCGCCGCGGAAATCTTGTCCCCGCAGCACCGCGGTGACCGACGTCGTTTCCTTGCCCAGGGTGATCTCATACGGAAGGCCGTCGAGGGCTTGGAGGACCCGCTCCTGGGTCCGCGGAAGCTGGAGGCCGATTTCCGGCTGCCGGTGCAGGTCGTGGCGGAGGCGGATGAGATCCTCCTGCAGGTCCTTGGCGTCGTCGGTAATGGGCACGTAGTACTCCTTGGCGTTGGCATCGGGGATTGTGGACTATTCTGAAGTGGCGTGGTTCACATTCCCGGAAAGCGCTCGAAATATGCTTCGACCAAGGATTAGG
>JABFWC010000446.1 GCA_013362385.1 Pseudarthrobacter sp. | reverse complement strand
CCGGAACGAGGACGCCGGCAGGACCCTGGTGGGGCGCAAGATCGGCCTCACGTCCAAGGCCATGCAGGCCGCCACGGGCATCACCGAACCGGACTACGGTGCCATCTTCGACGACATGGTGCTGGAAACCGGCTGCTCCGTGGAATGGGACCGGTACACGCACCCGCGGGTGGAGGTGGAGCTCGCCTTCGTGCTGAAGGACGGACTCAAGGGCCCCGGGGTCACCATCTTCGACGTCCTGAAGGCCACCGACTACGTGGTCCCGGCCCTGGAAATCCTGGACTCCCGGATCGAAATGGAGGGCCGGACCATCGTGGACACCATCGCGGACAACGCGGCCATGGGCGCCATGGTGATCGGCGGCAACCCGGTCAAACCCGACGCCGTGGACCTGCGCTGGGTCTCGGCCATCCTTTACAAGAACCAGACCGTGGAGGAAACCGGGGTGGCCGCCGGCGTCCTGGACCACCCTGCCAACGGCGTCCACTGGCTGGCCAACAAGATTGCCGCCCACGGCGACGCGCTCAAGGCCGGGGACATCATCCTCGCCGGATCCTTCACCCGGCCCATGTGGGTCTACAAGGGCGACACCGTCCACGCCGACTACGGCCCCTTGGGGAGCGTGACATGCCGTTTCGAATAGAAGACACCTTCCGCGACGCCCTCACCACGGCCGGCCGGCCGCTCGCGGGGATGTGGGTGTGCTCCGGCAGCCCGCTGGTCGCCGAACTCTGCGCCGGGTCCGGCCTGGACTGGCTGCTGGTCGATGCCGAGCACTGCCCCAACGGGCTCGAATCCATCCTCGCCCAGCTCCAGGCCGTCTACGGCTACCCGGTCCACACCCTGGTCCGGCCGCCGGTCAACGACACCGTGGTGATCAAGCAGTACCTGGACCTTGGCGTGCAGAACCTGCTGATCCCCATGGTCAACTCGGTGGCCGAAGCCGAAGCCGCGGTGGCGGCCACCCGCTACCCGCCCCACGGTGTCCGCGGGGTGGGGTCCGCCCTGGCCCGGGCAGCCCGCTGGAACCGGGTCCCGGATTACCTGGCCCGCGCCAGCGAGACCATCAGCGTCACCGTCCAGATCGAATCCACTGCGGCCGTCGAGACCGTGGAGGACATCCTGAAAGTCGATGGTGTCGACGCCGTGTTCGTCGGCCCGTCCGACCTCGCCGCTTCCATGGGCCTGCTGGGACAGCAGGAACACCCCGACGTGCGCGCCGCCGTCGAGCACTGCCTCTCCGCCGCCAAAGCGGCCGGCAAGCCGGGAGGCGTCAACGCCTTCAACCCCGGCACGGCCGAGCATTACCTCGCAAAGGGCGCCAGCTTCATCCTGGTCGGCGCCGACGTCGCCCTCCTCGCCCGCGGCTCCGAAGCCCTAGCCGCCAGGTTTGCGACGCCGAACGACGGCGAGACCCGCGCCAGCTACTGACCCAACACCGGCGTCACCCGTTCCCTCCATGCCAAGGGTCCTGCGCACAAAGACAAGAGCCTGGGCCAGGATACAAACCACACTGGGAGCAACCCGCTACGCCGCCCGGCTGGCGTCCTTGCCTACTCGAAGTGGAGTAAACCTTGGAAACCTACGATGCGCTTCTCGCCTCCATTGCCCCCGCACCCGGCACCGGCCGGACCATCCTTGACCCGGCAACCGGCGAGGCGGTGGGCGAAGCGCCCATCCACAGCCTCGAGTTCCTCGAGGAGGCCGTGGCCGCAGCCGCCGCCGCGCAGCCCGCCTGGGCTGCCCTGGGCCACGACGCCCGGTCTGCGGCGCTCCTGAAAGCAGCCGACGCCGTCGAACGCTCCGCCGAGGAACTCGCCCGGCTGCTCTCCCGCGAGCAGGGCAAGCCGCTGAACGGCCCCAACGCCCGCTTCGAGGTCGGCGCCTGCGTCGCCTGGCTGCGCGCCACCGCAGGCCTGCCGCTGGAAGCGGAAACCATCGTGGACGACGGCGAAACCCGGGCCGAGCTGCACTACCGGCCCATCGGCGTCGTCGGCGCGATCGGCCCGTGGAACTGGCCCATGATGATCGCCGTCTGGCAACTCGCCCCCGCCCTGCGGATGGGCAACGCCGTGGTAATCAAACCCTCCGGCAACACTCCCCTGTCCGTGCTGGCGCTGGTCCAGGTCCTTAACGAGGAACTCCCCGAGGGCATCCTCTCGGTGGTCTCCTGCGGCCGCGAGGTGGGCGCCCGGCTCACCGACCACCCGGCGATCGGCAAGATCATGTTCACCGGTTCCACCGCTGGCGGCCGCGCCATCATCAAGTCCTCAGCGGACACCGTCAAGCGGCTAACGCTGGAACTCGGCGGGAACGACGCCGGCATCGTGCTGCCCGACGCCGGCCCCAAGGCCATCGCAACGGACATCTTCTGGGGCGCGTTCCTGAACACCGGCCAGACCTGCGCCGCGCTCAAGCGGCTCTATGTGCACGACAGCATCTACGACGCCGTCTGCGAGGAACTCACAGCCGTGGCCAAGGCCATGCCCATGGGCAACGGGCTGGACGAGAACAACGTCCTGGGTCCGCTGCAGAACAAGGCACAGTACGACGTCGTGGCGAACCTCGTGGAGGCGGCGAAGGCTTCCGGAGCGCGCATCCTGATGGGCGGCAACCCGGATACGAGCCAGCCCGGGTTCTTCTACCCCACCACGCTCGTGGCCGACATCGACAATGACAACCCGCTCGTAGCGGAGGAGCAGTTCGGCCCCGCCCTGCCGATCATCCGCTACACCACCATCGACGAGGCCGTGGAGAAGGCAAACGGGCTCGACGTCGGACTGGGGGCGTCGGTGTGGTCCTCCGACCTGGCGGCCGCCCGCGAAGTCGCCGCGCGGATCGAGGCCGGGACGGTATGGATCAACCGGCACGGCGCCGTCGACCCCCGCATCCCCTTTGGCGGGGCCAAGCAGTCCGGCTACGGCGTCGAGTTTGGCGTCGAAGGGCTGAAGGCCCTCGGCGTGCCGCAGGTCATCAACGGCTGAACGGTCCCTGCCGGGCCGCCGCTACCCCATCGCCGGGGCGGCGGTCCGGCCGGAGAACTGCCTGCGGGCCCAGCGTGCCAGCTTCTTGCCCTTGCCCTTCCACCAGTTGTCCTCGTCTTGGTTGTGGTGGAAGCGGAAGACGATGGCGACCAGCACGAACATCCCCATCACCACATCAATCCAGGAAGCCAGCACCAGGGCGATGAAGACCGTCAGGGCGTTGGCCATGATGGACGGGATGGCCAGGGTGCGGAATACGGTGCTGGCCACGTATCGGCGGTGCGACCGCGGGACAGACAGCTCCCGCACCATGTCGAAGCAGACGCAGACCACCACAATCGTCTGCCCGATGGCAAGCAGGATCTGGCCCGGAATTGAACCGCTGAACGCGGCCACCGCTTCCATCCCCGGGCTCACGGCCGGGCCTTGCTGTTGAAACCTTTGCTGAGAACCTTAAACACGGAAAACCCCCAGAAACTTGTGGAACCACCGCCGCTGATCCGGCGATGGTTCCATTCAAGTTTCGGGGGCCTTTTCGGTCACGAGTAGTGGGTACTCAGTTTTTCCAGGGAGGGCGGCCGGCGCCTACTCGCTTGCGCCCATTGGCCTGTGCCTATTTCCCAAGAGCCCGCGGGCGCCACAGCACCACGGCCTGCGACCGTGCGCGGGGCCGCTGTCCCCGGGCCAGGCTCACCACGTCACCGGCGGCGCCTGCGGCAAAAATGCGGGAATCGAACGCCTGCGGCCGCCG
>JABFWC010000300.1 GCA_013362385.1 Pseudarthrobacter sp. | reverse complement strand
TTCCGGGCGTGCGGCGGAACCGGCCACGGTACCTTCCGCAGCCGGGGCAGCCGGGGCGGGGGAGCGGGAGACCCGGACTCCGATCAAAGGCGTCCGGAAGCTCACGGCGGCGGCCATGGTACGCAGTGCCTTCACGGCGCCGCACGCCACCGAGTTCCTCACCATAGATGTCACGCCCGGCATCGAACTGCTGGAGAAGCTTCGGAAGAGCAGGGAATTCGGCGGCATTAAGCTCACGCCCCTCACGCTGGCTGCCAAGGCGGTACTCGTTGCGCTGCGGCGGAACCCGACGCTGAATTCGCGGTGGGACGAGGAGAACCAGGAGATCGTCACGTTCAATTACGTGAACCTGGGCATCGCCGCGGCCACCCCCCGGGGCCTCACCGTCCCCAACATCAAGGATGCCGACGCCATGTCCCTGCCGCAGCTCGCCCAGGCCCTGACCGGCCTGGCGGAAACCGCGCGGGGCGGCAAGACGGCTCCGGCCGACCTGGCCGGCGGCACCATCTCCATCACGAACATCGGCGTCTTTGGCATCGATGCCGGTACCCCGATCCTCAACCCGGGCGAGGCGGCCATCCTGGGGCTCGGAGCGGTCCGGACCATGCCCTGGGAGTACCGCGGTGAAGTGGAGCTGCGGCAGGTCCTCACGCTCAGCCTGTCGTTCGACCACCGGCTGGTGGACGGGGAGCAGGGTTCCCGGTTCCTCGCCGACGTCGGGGCAGTCATGGCCGAACCCGGGATGGTCCTCACCATGGTCTAGCTCCCGGCAACCCTCAGGGCTAGGAGGCTTGGGCGCTGTCCACCATGAGTGCGGCCAGCGCCATGCGCTCGAGCAGGGGCCGCGCGGCCTCGGCGGCGATCCGCCGGCCGTGGCTGCGGACCGAGTGCGGGGTGGAGTTGATCAGGCCGAACGTGGCGTGGGCCCGCATCCGGAGTTCCGCTGCCTCGGTGTCCGGGTGGACCTGGGCCAGGACGTCCACCCACACCTCAACATAGCTTCGCTGCAGGGTGCGGACGGCGGACTGGTCCTGCTCGGAAAGGTTGGAGAAGTCCCGGTCCTGAACCCGGATGACATCCGGCTTGCCGAGCGCGAAGTCCACCTGGAACTCCACCAGGCGGCGCAGCGCGGCCACGGGGTCGCTGCTGCGGGCCACCACCTCGCGTCCGCCGTCCAGGAGTTCCCGGCTGACGGTCACCAGCAGGTCGGCAAGCACCGCCTGCTTGCCCGGAAAGTGGCGGTACACCGCAGGCCCGCTCACTCCCGCCGCCGCCCCAAGGTCCTCCAGGGAAACCCGGTTGAACCCGTTCAGTGCGAACAGCGAGGCGGCCGCGGCGAGCAGGGCCTGGCGGCGGCTTTCCTTGGCCCTCCCGCGCTGGGTGGTAGGGACCGGCTGCACTGTATCGCTGGGCACTTTTCCTCCTCGGACCGACGCAGATTCTAGCAAGGCAGACGGGTGTTGGACATCACAGTTAACAGAGACTAACCTGAATTTCAGTTATGAGTCACTAACCGAGTTGGCCGTTGGCACGCCCGGTGCGGACAGGAACGGATCGTCAATGGAGACCCTGGTCAGCCGGCTTGACCCGGCAAGCGAGTCCTTCGGTGCCAACCGGGAGGCGCAGTTGTCCCTGGCCGGGGACCTGCGCAAGAGGCTGGCCGCTGCCGCGCTGGGCGGGCCGCAAAAATCCCGGGACCGCCACGTCGCCCGCGGCAAGCTCCTCCCGCGGGACCGGATCGACCAGCTGTTGGATGACGGCAGCCCCTTCCTGGAAATTGCCCCCCTGGCCGCGAACGGCATGTACAACGATGACGCCCCCGGCGCGGGCGTCATCGCGGGAATCGGCCTGGTGCACGGCCGCCACGTCCTGGTCATATCGAACGATGCCACCGTCAAGGGCGGCACCTACTACCCGATGACCGTCAAGAAGCACCTCCGCGCGCAGGAGATCGCACTCGAAAACCGGCTGCCCTGCATCTACCTCGTGGACTCGGGCGGCGCCTTCCTGCCCAAACAGGACGAGGTGTTCCCGGATAAGGAACACTTCGGCCGCATCTTCTTCAACCAGGCGCGGCTCTCGGCTGCCAAGATCCCGCAGATCGCCGCCGTCATGGGCTCCTGCACCGCCGGTGGCGCCTACGTGCCCGCCATGAGCGATGAAACCGTGATCGTCCGGAACCAGGGCACCATCTTCCTCGGCGGCCCGCCCCTGGTGAAGGCAGCGATCGGGGAAATCGTCACCGCCGAGGAACTCGGCGGCGGCGAGGTGCACTCGCGGGTTTCCGGGGTCACGGACCACCTTGCCGAAAACGATGAACACGGCCTCCAGATCATCCGGGACATCGTCGCCACCCTGCCGCCCCCGGCGCCGCCCGCCTGGCAGGTGGAACCCGCCGTCGAGCCCGCCGCAGACCCGGCCGGGCTGTACGGCGCCGTCCCCACGGACGTCACTGCCGCGTATGACGTGCACGAGGTGATCGCCCGGCTGGTGGACGGCAGCAGGTTCCACGAGTTCAAGAAGGACTACGGCCCAACCCTCGTCACCGGCTTCGCCCGCATCCACGGGCATCCTGTGGGGATCGTGGCCAACAACGGAGTGCTCTTCAGCGAATCCTCCCTCAAGGGCGCGCACTTCATTGAACTGTGCGACCAGCGCGGCATCCCGCTGGTATTCCTGCAGAACATCTCCGGCTTCATGGTCGGCAAGGACGCCGAGCAGGGCGGCATCGCCAAGAACGGCGCCAAGATGGTGACCGCCGTCGCAACTGCCCGCGTTCCCAAACTGACGGTGGTGATCGGCGGCTCGTTCGGCGCCGGCAACTACTCCATGTGCGGACGGGCTTACTCGCCCCGGTTCCTCTGGATGTGGCCCGCCGCCCGGATCTCGGTGATGGGTGGCAACCAGGCCGCCAGCGTGCTGGCCACCGTCAAGCGGGACCAGTACGAGGCGGCCGGCGAGGACTGGCCCTCGGAGGATGAGGAAGCGTTCAAGGCACCCATCCGCCAGCAGTACGAAGACCAGGGCAGCCCCTACTACTCCACCGCCAGGCTCTGGGACGACGCCGTGATCGACCCCGCGGACACCCGCACCGTCCTGGGCCTTGCCCTGGATGTCGTCTCCCGCACGCCCTTGCCCGACACCTCTTTCGGCCTCTTCCGGATGTGAGCCAGCCATGACCACACAGACAGCCGTGACCACACAGTCTCAGGCGGAAACCGCCGCCAGCCAGGCCGGCGCCCCCGGCACGCCATTGTTCAGTACCGTCTTGGTGGCCAACCGCGGTGAAATCGCCTGCCGCGTCATCCGGACCCTGCGCCGCCTGGGCATCCGTTCGGTGGCCGTCTACAGCGACGCCGACGCCGGCGCCCGCCACGTGCGCGAAGCCGACACGGCCGTCCGGATCGGCCCCGCGGCCGCGGCCGGGAGCTACCTGAACATCGATGCGATCCTCGAAGCCTGCCGGCGCACCGGTGCGGAAGCGGTCCACCCCGGATACGGCTTCCTGAGCGAGAATGCGGACTTCGCCCGGGCCCTGGAAAAGGCCGGCATCACCTTCATAGGCCCTGGTGTGGAAGCCCTCAACGTCATGGGCGACAAGATCCGTGCCAAGAACCATGTGGCCGGCTACGGCGTCCCGGTGGTCCCCGGCATCGCCGAGCCGGGCATGACGGACAACGAACTGGTCGAGGCGGCCGCCGCCGTCGGCTTTCCCCTCCTGATCAAGCCCTCGGCCGGGGG
>JABFWC010000391.1 GCA_013362385.1 Pseudarthrobacter sp. | reverse complement strand
GCCGCCGCCGCCGGTTCCGCGGGCTTGCCAGCGAGCCTGAGCTTAACCACGGCCGCGTATTCGTCCACGTATTCCTGGCCGGAGAGGCGCATCAGTTGGCCCATAATCTCGTCGGTGACCTTCCGCTGGACCGTCCTGTCTTCCGCCTGGTCCCGGTACTGGCTGAAGTCCATCGGTTCGCCGAAGACCATCCCGATCCGGCGGATGTTGGGCAGCCGCTTGCCGATGGGCTGGACCTTGTCAGTGCCGATCATGGCCACGGGGATGACGGGGACGCCCGCCCGCAGTGCCAGCCTGGCCACCCCGACCTTCCCGCGGTACAAGCGTGCGTCCGGGCTGCGCGTCCCCTCAGGGTAGATACCCAGCAGCCCGCCGTGGTTCAGCACTTCCATCCCCGCATTCAGCGAGGCCGCGGAAGCGGCGCCGCCGGACCTGTCCATGGGCAGCTGGTTGGTGAGCCGGAAGAACGCCGCCGTCAGCCTGCCCTTTATGCCTGTGCCCGTAAAGTACTCGGCCTTCGCCAGGAACACGACCGGGCGGTGGACCATGAGCGGCATGAAGATCGAATCGGAAAACGACAGGTGGTTGGAGGCGATGATGGCGGCCCCATGCGCCGGGATGTTATCCAGGCCCTTGACCCAGGGCCTGAAAAGCAGCTTGATCACCGGACCGAGGAAGATCCTTTTCATGACCCAATAGAACACGTATCGACCTCTCCGGAAGGCGGCTGCCAGGCCCTGCACCGGGCCTGGCCAGCGGATTCACTGCAACCCTACTCTAGTGAGATTTGGCCGGAACAGTGACACGATGGAGTCATGACTGAAAGCAGCACTCCGCCCCGTCCAGCCGCTTTCAGCTACCCCGGCCACGGCGCCAACGCCCGGACCGGAATCGCCATCTGCCACGGATTCACCGGCAGTCCCCTGAGTGTTACGCCGTGGGCACAGTACCTGGCGGACCAGGGCTATGCCGTCGAGGTTCCCCTGCTGCCGGGCCACGGGACGGACTGGCGCCAGCTCGCCCGCACCGGCTGGCGCGACTGGTACCGCAGCTATGAAGCGGCGTTCCTGGACCTGTCGGCGCGGACCGATGCCTGCTTCACGGCAGGGTTGTCCATGGGCGGCGCCATGGCCCTGCTCACCGCCTCCCGCCATCCCGTTGCCGGCGTCAGCGTCGTCAACCCCGGGCTGAGCTTCTATGACCGCCGCGTCCGGGTGATCGGCCTGCTCAAATTCTTCCAGCGGACCACAGTCCCGATCCAGGAGGACCAGACCGGGGCGCCGGCGACCAACGACGGCGATTATTCCCTGACTCCGCTGGCTGCAGTACACGAGTTGAAGAAGCTGTTCGCTGCCGCGGTGCGCAGCCTGCCCGCCGTGGCCGCACCTGTCCAGGTCTTCAAGTCGCGGACGGACGCGGTCGTCCCGCCGACATCCCTGGCACTGCTGCGCAAGGGGCTGGGTGCGAACCTGGTGCAGGTGGTCGATCTTGCCAGCAGCGGCCATGTGGCTACCCTTGACGTTGACGCGCCCTTGATCTTCGCGGAGTCGGGCGCCTTTGTCGCCGCCCACGCCCGCCGCACCAGCACCTTGGAGACGCCATGACCGCCGGCCCCGACCACAGCGCCTTCAGCAGCCCGTTTAGCGGCGAGGGTTCCCCTACCGGCATCGTCCTGTCCCATGGTTTCACCGCAAGCCCGCACGGGCTCCGCGCCTGGGCCCAAGCCCTCGCAGCTGCCGGCTTCGCCGTCCGCCTGCCCCTGCTGCCCGGCCATGGCACCAGCTGGCAGGACCTGAACCGCACGCGGTGGCAGCAGTGGCACGACGCGCTGGACGAGGCCTACCTGGAACTCGACGCCGAATGCGACCAGGTCTTCGTGGCCGGCCTGAGCATGGGAGGCACCCTTGCCCTGCGGATCGCGGCCACGCGTCCGGTTACCGGCGTGATCCTGGTGAACCCCGGACTGGTGCTGGACGATCCCCGCGCACCGTGGGGCGGAGTCCTGAAACTGGTCCTGAAAAGCGTCGCCGCCATCGGCAATGACATCCTGAAGCCCGGTATGGAAGAGGGCGCGTACACCCGGACTCCCGTAGCCGCAGCACATGAAGTGAACAAGATGTTCAAGGACACTGTCCGGCTTCTTCCGCGGATCACCGCACCGGTCCAGGTCTACCGGTCCACTGTGGACCACGTGGTTTCGGACTCCAGCGTGGCGGCCCTGAGGCGCGGGCTGACGCATGCGCCCCTTGAAGTGGTCCGGCTCGAGAACAGCTACCACGTCGCCACGCTGGACAACGACGCCGAGCTGATCTTCCAGGGGTCGATTGACTTCATCCGGCGCGTCCGGCAGGCCGGCGGGGAGGTCCGCCATGGCCAGGCCTGATCCCGGGGTGCCGGACCCCGGCGCCAACCAGGACGACGCCGTCTGGCTGGACCTGGTGGCCCGCCTGGAATCCGACGAAGTCGCCACGCGGCCCGACCCGCCGCTGCCAAACCGGCAACAGCCAGACCGGCAGCAGCCGGCCGATGAAGCCGCCGGCAACACCGGCCACCGGCCGGCGTCCTTCCGCGATTTCGATCCGCTGGGGCTGGCCGGAACACCACCGGCCGGCGCCTCCCCGGCTGAACGCGGAGCAGCCCCGTCCGCGGATGGCGCCCGTGCAGCTGGTTCGTCCGGCGACGAGGCCGAGCAGCAGGACGCGGCCGGACCGCGGGACTATGACATGGACGACGGCGACATGGACGACGACGGCGGGGAGTTCGTCCCGGAGGAGCCTCCCAGCCTGGCGGGCACGGACCCGCTGACCATGCTCGCGTGGCTTGCCGCGGTGGGCGGCCCGGTCGCGCTGCTGCTGTCGGCGATGTTCTGGCGGTCCGCGCCGCTGCTGGCCATTGTGGGAATTGTTGCCGTGTTCGTCCTCGGCACGGTGTACCTGATCATGAAGCTGCCGCAGGAAAAGAACGAGGACGACGACGGCGCACGGGTCTAGCGCATCCGTTACGTGCGCACGCGGCTGCTGACCCGGGAGAGATCGGCTGCGCCGATCAGCCCCGCGTTCGGTCCCAGTGCAGCGAGCTCGATTCCTGCCGCAGGGCGGAAGCCGCGGCCGGTCAGGTTCCTGGCGAAGGCCTTCCGTGCCGGTTCCACCAGCAGGTCCCCCGCAGAACACAAGCCCCCGCCGATGACGAACAGTCCGGGGTCCAGCGCCGCTGCGAGGTTGGCCATGCCCAGGCCCAGCCATTCGCCCACTTCCTCGATCAGTTCCCGCGAGGCCCGGTCCCCTGCGAGCGCAAGTTCGGTCACGACGGCGCCGGTGATCTCCTCCGGACGTCCCCCGGCCGCGGCCAGCAGGTCCTGGGCCACGGGAGAGTTGGCCCGGGCCAGGAGGCGTGCTTCGCGACCCAGGGCGTTGCCGGAGGCGTATTGTTCCCAGCACCCGCGGTTTCCGCATTCACAGCGGTGTCCGCCGGGCATGATGACCTGGTGGCCGAACTCGCCGGCCACTCCGAAGCGGCCGCGCTCCAGCCTTCCGTCCATCACCATCGCACCGCCGATGCCGGTGCCCAGCGTGATGCAGACGAGCCGGTCTTCGCCCTGTCCTGCCCCGAAGCGCCACTCCGCCCAGGCCGCGGCGTCGGCGTCGTTGGTCAGCAGTACCGGGCGGCGGAGGAGGCGCTCAAGGTTGTCGCGCAATGGTTCATTCCGCCATGCCAGGTGGGGGCTGAACAGGACCGTACCGCCCGCAAGGTCCATCCAGC
>JABFWC010000043.1 GCA_013362385.1 Pseudarthrobacter sp. | reverse complement strand
GGAAGAACTGGGGCAGGTAGAACAATGCCCCGCAGCCCAGGGCTATGTAGATCGGCACGTAGAGCCATCGGGGAGCATCGGTCCACAGCAGCCGGAACAGCACGCCCAGGATGGCGCCGGCCCAGATCAGCCACAGCAGCAGGACCGCCTGGCCGCGCTCGAGGAGCGTCCAGGCGAGCGGCGTGTAGCTGCCGGCGATGACGAGCATGATGTTTGTGTGGTCCAGCCGTTTCAGCACACGCTTGACCGGCGGAGACCAGTTGCCGCGGTGGTAGACCGCGCTGACGCCGAAGAGCATGACCCCGGTGGCGGCATAAATCGCGGAGGTGATCTTCCGGTCCATCGTGGGGGCAAGGACCACCAGGATGATGCCGGCCGCGAGTGCCAGCGGCGCCGTGACGGTATGGATCCAGCCGCGCCACTTCGGCTTGATCATCAGCAGTTCGGCAAGCCGGACCGCGGCGTCGTCCACCGCGCTCGGCTCGGGGCCGGGACTCTTCCCGTCCTCCGGCTGCGGCGTCAGCGGAACGTTCGGGGGGTGGCTGTTCATAGCTTCCAGAATAACTTACGTAGCGGTAAGTTACTGCCGAGTAACCTTTCTTGGCGGGGTGCCCGGGGACTGTGGGAAGTAGCGGCACGCGGCGGACGGTAGCCTAGGATGTGCAAGTACGTTCGGCAGGAAAGTCAGGTGAGTGGACGCGTGGAGTTGCCCGGGTTCCTCTATGGCTACTACGAGCGCCGCCTGCTGAAGGATCTTCCGCGGGACCGGATTCCCCGGCACATCGGCGTCATGGTTGACGGCAACCGCCGCTGGGCCAAGCAGTTCAACGCACCCACCAGCCAGGGACACCAGGCCGGCGCGGACAAGATCCATGAGTTCCTGGGCTGGTGCCAGGAGCTGGGCGTCAAAGTCGTCACCCTGTACATGCTGTCCACCGACAACATGAACCGCTCCAGCGAGGAGCTGGACCTCCTGATGGGCATCATCGCCAACACCCTGGACCGGCTGGACGAGGACGCAAATATTTCCGTGCATGCCATGGGCGCGCCCGAACTGCTGCCGGACTACCTCGCTGAGCGGCTCAACAAGCTGACCGCCCGGACCCCCGTGCGGGAAAAGCTGCACGTCAACGTCGCCGTTGGGTACGGCGGGCGCAGGGAGATCGTCGACGCCGTCCGCGAGCTCCTGCACGATGCCGTCGCCAAGGGGATGGACATCTCCAAACTTGCCGATGACCTGTGCGTCGATGACATCTCGCGCTTCCTGTACACCCGGGGCCAGCCGGACCCGGACCTGGTGATCAGGACCTCGGGAGAGCAGCGGCTTTCGGGGTTCCTGATGTGGCAGAGCGCGTACAGCGAGTTCTACTTCTGCGAGGCGCTGTGGCCGGCCTTCCGCAAAGTTGACTTCCTCCGGGCCCTCCGGGACTACGCCGGCCGGCAGCGGCGCTTCGGCGCCTGACATCGCCGGTTCACGGCACGTTCACCGGGCCGCAACAACGAATCGCCGTGTAATGGTTGCGGAAATTACCTGGGGTGGATTTACGTTATAACCATCAGCAGGCAAAACCGCCGGCTGATCGGGGAGGCCAGTACATGGAGCGAAACATCGCACCGCTTGTATGGGAGGCCGGACCCGGCCTCGTGGCCGAGCCGCCTCACCAATAACAAAGCCGGGCTGGGGCCCGGGGCTGGAGTCGATGTGGCTACTTCTGAAAAACTGCACGAGGTCCTTTCCGACCAGGCAGGAAAAGCTACCTCTCGCGCCGCGCGAGCCACTACACAAACCGGCACAGCAACTGACGCTGCGGCCGGTTTTGCCGTCTCCGGAAGGGATACCCTCGTCCACACGTTCGTGATCGACACCTCCGTGCTCATTTCTGACCCGCGCGCGCTGCTCCGGTTCGCCGAACACGAAGTGGTCGTCCCCGTGGTGGTCATCACCGAACTCGAAGCCAAACGCCACGACCCGGAGCTGGGGTACTTCGCCCGCAAGGCACTGCGGCTCCTCGACGACCTTCGGGTCAAGCACGGCGGCCTGAACGAGCCAATTCCCATCGGAGACGACGGCGGCACGCTCACCGTGGAGCTCAACCACATCTCCTCAGAGGTGTTGCCCCTGGGGTTCCGCAGCGGGGACAACGACAGCCGCATCCTCGCCGTCGCCAAGAACCTCGCCAACGAGGGCCGGAACGTCACTGTGGTATCCAAGGACCTGCCGATGCGCGTCAAGGCATCCGCCATGGGCCTGACCGCGGACGAATACCGCAATGAACTGGTCAAGGACTCGGGGTGGACCGGGGTGGCCGAAATCGAGGCGAACGAGCAGGAAATTTCGACCCTGTACGGCCACGAGCCGGTCTTCATCCCTGCCGCCGCTGAGCTTCCGGTCAACACGGGGCTGGTCCTGCTCTCCAACCGCGGCTCGGCCCTGGGCCGGGTGGGTGCCGACAAGCAGGTGCGCCTGGTCAAGGGAGACCGTGACGTGTTCGGCCTCCACGGCCGGTCCGCCGAGCAGCGGCTCGCGATCGACATGCTGATGGACCCCGCCGTCGGGATCGTCTCCATTGGAGGCCGCGCGGGCACCGGAAAGTCCGCGCTCGCCCTCTGCGCCGGCCTGGAGGCGGTGCTGGAACGCCGTGAGCACCGCAAGGTGATCGTCTTCCGGCCCCTCTTCGCAGTGGGCGGCCAGGAACTAGGCTACCTGCCAGGCTCCGAGTCGGAGAAGATGAACCCGTGGGCGCAGGCGGTATTCGACACCCTCGGCGCCCTGGTCAGCCAGGAAGTGGTGGAGGAGGTGATGGACCGCGGCATGCTTGAAGTCATGCCCCTCACGCACATCCGCGGACGATCCCTCCACGACGCCTTCGTGATTGTCGACGAGGCCCAGTCACTGGAAAAGAACGTCCTCCTGACCGTGATGAGCCGCATCGGGCAGAATTCCAAGATCGTACTGACCCACGACGTCGCCCAGCGCGACAACCTCCGCGTCGGCCGGCACGACGGAATCGCCGCCGTCGTTGAAACCCTGAAGGGCCACCCGCTCTTCGGCCACATCACCCTGACCCGCTCAGAGCGCTCACCGATCGCAGCCCTGGTGACGGAACTCCTCGAGGGCTAACTGCACGGAGCAAGGGGCCGTGGCCGGGTTCGCCGGGCCACGGCCCTAGCCAGTGTGCAGGAAGCTGGCCGCTGCCTCGTGGCCATGGACCTTCAACTCCCAGTCCGGGCGATTGAACTTGTCCGGAGTGAGGCGGACGTGCTGAACCGTTTGGACTTCTGTGCCCCACATCTTGCGGGAGATGCCGTTCAGCCCGTAGCCGAGTGAGCTGGAGACGCCGAGGGAGGCTTCGTTCCAAGCGGCGGCCTCGGATTCGGCGACTTCGGCGCCCAGCCAGTCGAAGGCCCACAGGACGACGGCGGCACGCATCTCCCTGCCCAGTCCCCGGCCCTGGACGGACCGCTTGAGCCACGAGCCGGTGGTGACGGTCTTCAGCACCGCGAAGTTATTGGCGCCGACGTCCTGGCAGCCGATGAACTGCCCTTCATGCCAGATGCCCAGGAGCAGGGTCCAGCTTTCCGGAGTGAACTCCCCGCGGCAGCGCCAGTACCAGCGGGCCATGTTGGGGCCTAGCTCGTCGCCGGGCAGCTCACTCCACGGCGTGCTGAACGGGTTCCTGGCGGCATCGTGGATTCCGCTGCGGGCTGCGTCGACGGCTGCCGGGATGACCTGGTCATGGATGGGCCGGAGCTCCAGCCGGG
>JABFWC010000324.1 GCA_013362385.1 Pseudarthrobacter sp. | reverse complement strand
AGAAGTCCGGAACCAGCTGGTCCTCGGGCGCGCCGAGGCTATAAGGCCGGAAGTCCGCCACTCCCGCCGCAGCCAGGACCTGCTCGTCGGTGTAGAAGTTGCCGGTGGCCTGTGCACCCGCCCGGAGGTTGCTGCCGGTCAGCACGGCGTGGGCCGCGTCCGCCATGATCTGTGGTCCACGGGCGGCGAGCGCGATGGCCTCGCCGTGGGGCATGTTGCGGATGGCGGCGGTGTCGATCAGCGTGCAGGGCCACAGCGAGTTGACCCTGATGCCGTCGCCTTTGAGTTCCTCGGCGAGCCCCAGCGTCGTCAGGCTCATGCCGTACTTGGCCATGGTGTAGGCAAGGTGCTTGCCTGCCCAGCGGGGGTCCAGGTTCAGCGGGGGCGAGAGGGTCAGGATATGCGGCTGTTCCGCTGCCCGCAGGGCGGGCAGCGCCAGCTTGGACAGCAGGAAGGTGCCGCGGACGTTGATGTCCTGCATGAGGTCGTACTTTTTCATGTCCACCTCGTCGGTGGTGGACAGGTCGATGGCGGAGGCATTGTTGATGACGATGTCGATGCCGCCGAACCGCTCCACCGCCGCGGCCACGGCGCCTGCCACGTCTTCGTCCCGGCGGACATCGCCCACCAGCGGCAGCGCCTGGCCGCCTGCCTGCACCAGTTCCTCCGCCGCGGTAAAGACCGTTCCCGCCAGCTTCGGGTGGGGCTGCCCGGTCTTGGCCAGGAGCACGATGTTCGCGCCATCCCGGGCGGCCCGGGTGGCGATGGCGAGGCCAATTCCGCGGCTCCCGCCCGAGACCAGGAGGGTGCGCCCGGCCAGCGTGCCGGCGGCCCGGTAAGGACTGTCCAAGGCGGGCGCGGCGTCGTCGCTGAAAGTCATGGGAACACTGTAACCCAAGTAAGTTACCGGCGAGTAACATTACGGAGAGGCTGACCGTTTGGCTGAAAATTGTAGGTTCCCTACAGCCGCGGGCGCCCATACCGTCACTAGACTTGCCAGCAGGGTTCGTCTTTTGTGTGGTTGCTACTTAACGCCGCGCCGGGCCCGCGAGCGAACAGAACGAATCTGCAACAGAGCCGGAGACACTTGATGAGCCACGATCTGACAACGACAGCGGGAAAGATCGCTGATTTCCGCGACCGCCAGGCACGTGCCGAGCAGCCCTCCGGCCCCGAGGCCATCGAAAAGCAGCACGCCCGCGGCAAGAACACCGCCCGCGAGCGCATCGAAATGCTCCTCGACGAAGACTCGTTTGTTGAATTCGACGCCTTGGCCGTGCACCGCTCCACCGCCTTCGGGATGGAGAAGAAGAAGCCCCTGGGCGACGGCCTGGTCTCCGGCTACGGCACCGTGGACGGCCGCCTCGTGGCCGTCTACTCCCAGGACTTCACCGTGTACGGCGGATCGCTGAGCCAGGTCAACGGCGAAAAGATCGTCAAGGTGCAGGAGTTCGCGCTGCGCAACGGCTGCCCGGTGGTGGGCATCCTGGACGGCGGGGGCGCCCGCATCCAGGAAGGCGTCGCCTCGCTGGCCATGTTCGCGGACATCTTCCGCAACAACGTCCACGCCTCGGGCGTGGTGCCGCAGATCTCGCTGATCATGGGCCCGTCTGCCGGCGGCGCCGCCTACTCCCCCGCACTCACCGACTACGTGGTGATGGTGGACAAGACCTCGCACATGTTCATCACCGGCCCCGACGTCATCAAGACCGTCACGGGCGAAGACGTGGACATGGAGACGCTGGGCGGCGCGCGGCAGCACAACGCCACCACCGGCACGTCCACCTACCTGGCCTCGGACGAAACCGACGCCATCGAGTTCGTGCGCGAACTGCTGGACTTCCTGCCCTCCAACAACCTGTCCGAGGCACCCGTCCTGGGCCACCAGCAGGAGCTTGAGGTCGACGACGACGACCTCGCCCTCGACGTGTTGGTGCCGGACTCCGCCAACCAGCCCTACGACATGCGGACCGTCGTCGAGCAGATCGTGGACGACGGGCACTTCCTGGAGATGCAGGCACTGTACGCGCCCAACGTGATGATCGGCTACGGCCGCGTGGAGGGCCACACCGTTGGCATCGTGGCCAACCAGCCCCTGCAGTTCGCCGGGACCCTGGACATCGCCGCCTCCGAAAAGGCAGCACGCTTCGTCCGGCACTGCGACGCCTTCAACATCCCCATCATCACCCTGGTGGACGTCCCCGGCTTCCTGCCCGGCAAGGACCAGGAATTCCAGGGCATCATCCGCCGCGGCGCCAAGCTCCTCTACGCCTACGCCGAAGCCACCGTCCCCAAGCTCACCGTCATCACGCGCAAGGCCTACGGCGGTGCCTACATCGTGATGGGCTCCAAGAAGCTCGGCGCGGACCTGAACCTTGCCTGGCCCACGGCGCAGATCGGCGTGATGGGCGCCCAGGGCGCCGTCAACATCCTCTACCGCCGCGACCTGGCGGCGGTCGCCCAAGACGGCGGCGACGTCGAGGCGCGGCGCGCCGAAGTCATCCGGCAGTACGAGGAAGAGCTCCTGAACCCCTACCAGGCAGCCGAACTCGGCTACGTGGACGCGGTCATCGCACCCTCCGACACCCGGATCCAGATCATCAAGGGACTGCGGGCCCTGCGCGACAAGCGCGCCAGCCTCCCGGCCAAGAAGCACGGAAACATCCCGCTGTGACCGCCGCTCCTGCCGAAGAGAACCTGCCGGCCGCTCCCCTGCTCTCTGTTGTCAAAGGGCAGCCGAACGCCGAGGAGCTCGCCGCGCTGACCGCCGTCGTCCTATCCCTTGGCGCGCCCGCCCCGGCGAACGCCGGCACCCCGAGTGTCCGGCACTGGGTGCGCAGGCAACAGCTGCGGCTCGCCCCCTCTCCCGGACCCGGCGCCTGGAAGCGCAGCGGGCAGTAAGCACTGCCCCGGCCCTTCCCGGGTTAGGCTCGGGGGGTGACTATCCACACTGCCCCCGCGTCCCGTCCACAGACCCGGATCGACGCCGTCGCTGACGCCTACACGGACACGCTGATCGAGCTCAACCCGACCCTGGCCACCACCCTCGGCCTGCCCGGGCACGAGACCGAATACCAGGACTTCTCCCCCGCCGGTATCGCCGGATTTGCCGAGGCGGCGCGGAACGCCCTGGCGGCGCTGGAAGGCCTCGAGCCCGAGGATGACGTCGACGCCGTCACGCTCGATGCGATGCGGGAACGGCTGGGCCTGCAGCTCCTGATCCATGCCTCCGGGTGGGAGTACGCCGAGCTGAACAACATCGCCTCGCCCGCCCAGGACATCCGGGCCATCTTCGACCTCATGCCCACCGCCACCGAGCAGGACTGGGAACACATCGCCGGCCGCGCCCGCAACGTCCCCGCGGCACTGGACGGCTACATGGCATCCCTGCGCATGGCCCGCGACGCCGGCAAGGTCGCCGCCGCACGGCAGGTGCGGATCGTCATCGAACAAGTCGCCAAGTACGCGGCACCAGACGGATTCTTCGCCAAGCTCGCCGCCGGGGCCGGCACAGCCGGCGGGCCGCTGCCCGCTGCGCTGCAGGACAAGCTCGACGCCGGCGCTGACGCCGCCCGCGCCGCTTACACCGGGCTGGCGGAGTTCCTCCGCACCGAACTGCTCCCCGCCGCCCCGGAAATAGACGCCGTCGGCTGGGCCCGCTACGCCCTGGCCTCCCGTTCGTGCCTCGGCGCCGAGGTGGACCTGGAGGAGACCTACGCCTGGGGCGTGCAGGAACTGGACCGGCTCATCGCCGAACAGGAGCAGGTGG
>JABFWC010000197.1 GCA_013362385.1 Pseudarthrobacter sp. | reverse complement strand
ACGAAGTAATGACCCCATGGCCCAATTAATGTTCAAATTTCCAAACGCCCTATTAATGTCCGGTGCTACTGCCCAAACTGATTTCCGCGGCGACGAAAACCAGACACCGCATGTTGATCGTATATCGGCGGCACTAAAAGCGCAGTAGTTAGTGTGCTACTGGTTAGCGCTCTCCGGCCGGGCTGCCACCAGTGCGGGAATCTGGTCGGGGGGAACCGGCCGGCTGAAATAGTAGCCTTGGGCGCTGAGGCACCCGAGGTCCCGAAGGATTTCTGCCTGCTCCCCCGTTTCGACGCCTTCCCAAACCGCCTCCAGCCCACAGGCCCGCACGAGCTGCAGGACGGCGGCCACGAGTGCCGGCTGGCTGGGATCGGTTTCCAGCCCGGCGATCAGCGAACGGTCAACCTTGACCCTGTCCACGGGGAGCCGGCGCAGGTAGCTGATGGACGAATAGCCCGTGCCGAAATCGTCAATCTCGATGCCAACCCCGAGTCCCCGGAGGCCGCCCAGCGAGTAGCGGTCCAGCTCATTGCCCTTGACGATTGCCACTTCCGTCAGCTCCAGGACCACCTGGTGCGGCTTCACGCCGGTTTCCTGCAGCACGTTCCGCACATCCTCGATGAACTGCAGGCTTTGCAGGTCGGTGGCGGAGATATTGATGCGGACCGAGAAGTGGTCGTCCACCAGGGAGGCATCGATCCACGCCCGCAGCTGCTTTACCGCCGTCCGGAGCACCCAATGGCCAAGGTCGGAGATCAGGCCCGCTTCCTCTGCCAGCGGGATGAATTCGTCCGGCATGACGAAGCCGCGCGTGGGGTGGTTCCACCGGACCAGCGCCTCAACGCCCTCGATCCTTCCGGTGGCCAGCTCCACCACGGGCTGGTAGTACAGCGTCAGGGCGTCATCCCTGATGGCAGCCCGCAAGTCCTCCACCAGCTGGCTCCGCAGGCGCCGCATCAGCAGCAGCCCCGGCTCGAAGCGGTGCAACCGGTTCAGGCCCTCTGCCTTGGAGGCGTACATGGCGACGTCGGCCTGCATCAGCATATCTTCGGGGCTTTGGCCATCATCGGCGATGCTGAGTCCGATGCTGGCACCGCAGCGCACGCTCCTGCCCGGCAGCTCGATGGGGTCGCTGAGTGCGGCCAGGATCCGGGAGGCCACGATCGCGGCCTGGTCAGGCGACGTCGAGGGCATGACGATCGCGAATTCGTCACCGCCCAGCCGGGCCACGACGTCGGACGTCCGCACCGCGCTGCGGAGCCGTTCGCCCACCGTCACCAGGACCTGGTCCCCGCCGGTGTGACCCATGCTGTCATTGATGGACTTGAACGCATCCAAATCGATCAGCAGGATCGCGGGGCCTTCGTCCCGCCCGGCCTCCTCCGGCCGGGAGTGCTCCGCCAGGGCGGTCCGCAGCGCCTCAATCAGCGCCGAACGGTTGGCCAGGCCCGTGAGCGGGTCCTGCATGGCCATCTTCTGCATTTCCAGGTGTGCCTCGTGCAGCAGCTGGGTGCGGACTTGGACGCGCTGCTCGAGCTCCTGGTAAATGATCTGCAGGTCTTCCGCCAGGAGGTTGGTCCCCATGATGATGGCATCGAGTTCATCACGGGCGGGGGAGACCTCGATCCGGGAGGTCAGGTCCCCGGACGCAAGCCTGACGATGCCTTCCAGCAACTGGGAAAGCCGGGGGTCGTCGTCGGAAAACATCGGCTGTCCTCCTGCCCGCCTAGTTGGCCTGGATGCGGTCGGTGCCAAGGGGGAGGCTGACCGTGACCGTGGTGCCGCCGCCCAAGGTGGAGGCGACATTTATCTGCCCGCCGTGGCGGTCCACGATGTCCTTGGAGATGGCCAGGCCCAGTCCAGTTCCGGGGATGGCGCCGGACATGGCGTTGGAGGCCCGGTAAAACCGCGTGAACACATGGTCGATCTCGTCGCTCGAAATGCCGATGCCGGTATCGGCAACCCGCACGGTGGCCCATTTGGAACCGTCCGACGCGGCGTGCGATTCACTGCCCACCTCGATCCGGCCGCCGCTGGGCGTGAACTTGATGGCGTTCGACACCAGATTGGTGAACACCTGCTGCAACTGCACCTCGTCGCCGAGGATCTCCGGATCCTCCGGAACCGGATCCACGTCGATGGTGACGTTCTGCAGCGTGGCCAGGGGGCGCAGCGCCGAAGCCACCAAGTCCAGGGTCTGCCCCAGACGGACCGGCGCCAGGTGCAGGGTGCCCTCGTCCGGCCCGTGCCGCGAGACGCTGAGCATGTCCTCCACGAGCGTCCGGAGCCGTTCGGTGTTGCGGACCACGATGTCCAGCATCTGGTGGACCTCCTTGGACACCGGGTGCTGGGTGCTTTCCTGGATCATGTCCAGGTACGCCATGATTGAGGTCAGCGGGGTGCGCAGTTCGTGGTTCACCGTGGCCAGGAAATCGGTCTTGGCCTTGTCCAGCTCCCGCAGCCGCTTCACCACCTGCTGCTGGCTGCTGATCAGGTGGCTCTGGATCAGCCCGTAGGCGGCGTTCCCGGCTACGTGCTGGATGAGGCCCAGTTCGGCGTCGGACCAGGTCCGGGGACGGTCCATCATGGCGATCCAGATAATGCCCAGGGACGTGTTGCCTTCGCCGATCGGGACGGCGAGGGTCGAGACTGCGCCGGCAATCGCCGTCGGGAGCCTGTCATGGGGGCCGGCTTGCGTTTCGTGGCCGTCCGCGGACAGCGTCTCCGTCCCGGCCCACAAGGCGTCCGCCAGCTGCCGGGCCTCGTCCTCGCCGGGAAAGGCGTCCCCGGCCAGTTCCGCCAGCCCGGGCCCGCGCCACGCGGCCAGGATCGGGGGAACCCTCGGGTCCTCGAAGGTGGTCAGGACCACGTGGTCGGCGTGGAAGGTCCGGCCGAAACCGGTAACAACATGGTTGGCAATTTCCTGGGGGTCGTTGGTGGCGCGGACTGCCGCCGACACTTCGCGCAGCTGCCCGCGCAGGCCCTCCGCCTCCTGCCGGGATGCCCGCCGCCTGGCCACCTGCTCAATCAGCACGCCGGCCCGGTGCACCAGTTCCCGTGGCGGCGGGGGCTTGGTGATGCAGTCGTGGATACCGGAAGGGCTTGCGGCCTCGATTTCCGCCGGGCTGTCCAGGTCCACCATCACCAGGACGGGGGCGTCGGACGTGACCCCGGCCAGGAAGGCATCGGCCACGATGACCGACGGCTCCCCCTCCGCCAGCAAGGCAGCGAGCCCGTCTGCGTCCCGGGCCTCACGGACGGTGTAACCGGCGTCGCACAGGGCCGCGGCGTTCATGGCCAGGCGGTGGGGATCCGGATCAGCGACCACCGCAGTGCGCGGCGCGCGTACCTCATTCGGCACGGCAGTCACAGTGCCCCCTTCCCTCCCAGTTGTCTACATTCTAGGGGGATGCGCCCCCGCGGGCTCCACAGGTTTTGCGGCGAATCATCCTGGCGAAGGCGCGCGGCGTAATATCGCGCTGATCCAACGGCTGTTCCCGGCCGGATCATATATTTGAGCGGTGCCCATTACAGCAAAACCGGCGGTGCCGGCCTGGCGGAAGTACCTGATGCTCCCCAAGATCATCCGGCTTGCCCGGCGCGCCCCCAAGGACCGGCCCACCGCCTGGGACCGCTACTGGGCGGGTATCACCTCGACGGGCGAAGGCGGCGAGGTGCTGTGGGACTCGGGTACGGACCATGAGTTCCTTGGCTACAAGGACATACTGCTGCGCCACCTGGATCCCCGGCTTCCCGTGGTGGATGCCGGCTGCGGCCACGGTAGTTTCACCCGGGCCCTTGCCGG
>JABFWC010000176.1 GCA_013362385.1 Pseudarthrobacter sp. | reverse complement strand
CAGGAGGCCCAGCCAGTAGAGGGCTGAACGTGTTGCGGGACCGGAGGGGAAGGTGGGCCGCACGTCAGCCCTTGGTGGTGAAGGCCCTGGCGGCGACGGCCGGGAGGAAGCTGTGCGCCTCAGGGATGGAGGCTGCGCTGACCCGGCGTCGGAAGACCCAGTAGGTCCAAGCCTGGTAGGCGATCACCAGCGGCAGGCCGAAGGCGGCCACCACGCTCATCAGCCCCAGGGTGTAGTCCGAGGAGGACGCGTTGGAGATGGTGAGGTCGAACGCGCTGTCCACCGTGGAGGGCAGCACCACCGGGAACACCGCTCCGAAGATGGCGGTGCTCCCGAGGACCAGGAAGGCGCCCAGGGCCATGAAGGCCCGGCCTTCGGAACCCTTGCGCGCCAGCAGCCAGGCCGTTGCCGCCGCGGCCACGGCTAGCACCACCGCGGCCCAGGTCCAGGGCTTTCCGTCCAGGAACTGGATGCTGAGTGCCCAGGCCGCGATCGGAAGGAGCAGGACCGGCAGGAGGCGGACGACCCACTGACGGGCGCGATGCCGGACCTCGCCGTCGGTCTTCAGGGCGAGGAACGCCAGCGCGTGCAGCAGGGAGAAGCCCACCACGGCCAGGCCGCCCAGTACCGCGTAGCCGCTGAACCAGGCCAGCGGGCCGCCTTCGCGGTCGCCGTTGGCGTTCAGTGGCAGCCCGGTGGTGGTCAGCGCCAGCGCGGCGCCCACACCGAAGGCGGCGAACAGCGAACCCAGCGCGATGGCCCAGTCCCAGCGGTTGCGCCAGCTGTCCGTGTCCACCTTGCCGCGGTACTCAAACGCGACCGCCCGGAAGATCAGGGCGAGCAGCACCACCAGCAGCGGCAGGTACAAGGCCGAGAACAGCGACGCGTACCACAGCGGGAAGGCGGCGAAGGTGGCGCCGCCGGCAGTCAGCAGCCACACCTCGTTGCCGTCCCAGACCGGGCCGATGGTGTTCAGCAGGACCCGGCGCTCGGTGTTGTTGCGGGCGAAGAACTTCATCAGCATCCCGACGCCGAGGTCGAAGCCCTCCAGGAAGAGGTAGCCGGTCCACAGCACTGCGATGGCGATGAACCATACGGTGGGAAGCAATTCCATTGTTTGTTTCCTCTGCTAGTAGGCGAAGGCCAGGACGTCGTCGGCGGGCCTGGCTTCCCCGGGGCCGCCGGGGGTGGCGTCCTCGTTCTCATCCGCTGGTGCATGCGCCAGTTCGGGCATCGCGGAGACCACGCCTCCGCGGATGTACTTGACCAGGAGCTTCACTTCCACCACCAGGAGCACCGCGTAGACCGTGGTCAACGCCACCAGCGACGCAATCAGCTCCCCGGCGGAGACCCCCGGCGACACGGCAGCCGCGGTGAACATGAACACCTGGTCTATCCCGCTGGGGTCCGGGTTGGGTGCCACCACGAACGGCTGGCGGCCCATCTCGGTAAAGATCCAGCCCGCGGCGTTGGCGCCGAAGGGGGCCAGGATGCCGAACACGGCCAGGCGCATCAGCCACCGGGATTCGGGGACGGTCCCCTTGCGGGTGAGCCACAGGGCCACCAGTGCTGCCAGGGCGGCGAGGGCTCCGAAGCCGATCATCATGCGGAAGCCCCAGTAGGTCACTTCCATGACCGGGACATACTGGATTTCCTGGCCGGCACGATCGCCGTAGACGGGGTTGTCGGGCAGGTGCGTGCCGTAGTTGGCCTGGTATTCGGGCAGCAAGGTGTTCACGCCCTTGACCTCGGTGCTGAAGTCACCCTTGGCCAGGAAGGAGAGGATGCCGGGGACCTCGATCACTGCCACGACGTCATCGCAGTTCTTCGATCCGACGTTGCCCACGCTGAGGACGGAGAAGCCGGTGCCGTCGTGGCAGGCGGCCTCCGCGGCGGCCATTTTCATGGGCTGCTGCTGGAACATCAGTTTGCCCTGGAGGTCGCCCGTCACGGCCGTGCCGGCGAACGAGATCATGGCCACCACCGCACCGATCCGCAGGGACCGGATCCACACCTTGTAGTCGGCGCGGTCGCGGCCCGGGATGCGGGCGTCTTCGCCGGGGGCCACTCGGCCGTCGGCACCGACAGTGTCCACGCCGTCGTGCCGCCGCCGCCACAGGTGGTACCAGGCGATGCCCAGCAGGAAGCCGCCCGCCACGGCCAGCGCGCCGAACAGGGTGTGCGGGACGGCCACCAGGGCGGTGTTGTTGGTGAACACGGCCCAGGCATCGGTCATCACCGGGCGTCCGTTGACCATCTCCACGCCGACCGGGTGCTGCATCCAACTGTTGGCGACAATGATGAAGTAGGCGGAGAGGCCGGAGCCGATGACGGCCACCCAGAGGCAGGCCAGGTGGATGGCGGGCTTGAGCTGCTTCCAGCCAAAGATCCACAGCCCCAGGAAGGTGGATTCGACGAAGAATGCCAGCAGCGCCTCGAGGGCCAGCGGCGCGCCGAAGACGTCCCCGACGAAGCGGCTGTATTCGCTCCAGGCCATCCCGAACTGGAACTCCTGCACGATGCCGGTGGCAACGCCCATGATGAAGTTGATGAGGAAGAGCTTCCCCCAGAACTTGGTCATCCGGAGGTATTCGGGCTTGCCGGTGCGGTACCAGGCGGTCTGGATCACAGCGACCACCAGGCCGAGTCCAATGGTGAGCGGCACCATCATGAAGTGGTAGACGGTGGTGATGCCGAATTGCCAGCGTGCGATTTCCAAGGCGTCCAAGGCAGTCCCTACTGTTAGGCAGTGCAGTTCTTCTACGGATCGTAGAAGTTAAACTTCTACAAAGTGTAGAACACGATCGGCGGCGATGAAACCGACAAGCCCCTTTCCAAGGATCGCGCGAACGGGCACGCCGCGCCATATGTTCTACCCGATGTAGAAAGTAGGACGGTTTCCGGGTAAATTTAGTTCTGTAGTTGAACAACCGCGTGAAGTCACCGCCGCCGCAAGGTGCCGGTGCGGGGATACAAAGGAAAAGTGCTATGGCTAGTCTTGGTGAACTGGAACGGGCAGTGATGGATCTGCTTTGGGCGGGCCAGGAAGCGGCCACAGCCAATACCCTGAGGGACCAGCTGGCCCGGACGTCTGCAGCGCAGGGCGGTTCCGGCCACGAAGGCAAGGAACTTGCCGTCACCACCGTTCTCACCGTGCTTTCACGGCTGGAAAAGAAGGGGCTGGTGGAACGCGAACGCGGCACCCGCCCGCACCGGTATCAGGCAGTGTCCAGCCGGGCGGACCACACCGCCGAACTCATGCACGAGGTCCTGGGCTCCGCGCCGGACCGCGAAGCCGTGCTGGCGCGCTTCATTGGGTCCGTTTCCGAAGGTGAAGCCGAGACACTGCGCAAGCTGCTTGGCCAGCCGTAGCGGACCATGTTCTGGGCCTCATACCTGCTGGCGGTCCTTGCGATAATCCTGGCCTGGCCGGTGCCGGTCCTCCTGTCGCGCGCCCAGTGGCCCGCGCGCTCCCCGTTCACGGCCATGCTCCTCTGGCAGGCGATCGCACTCGCCGGAGGGTTGTCCATGATCGGCGCCATGCTGGCCTATGGCCTCGAACCCATCGGTGACAACCTGATCGCCGGCCTCCGGGCCCTTGCGGCAATGGTGCTCTTCAACGCGCCCACCACCGCGCTTGGGTTCTGGCATATTTTCGCATTGTCGGCCGCAGCCCTGCTGACGGCCCACCTCGTTTTCACCCTGCTGCTGACGTACTACAGGATCCAGCGGCAGCGCCGGCGGCACCGCGAACTGCTCGCCCTGCTCGCGTCGCCGTCCGGCCAGGACGCGGGAACGCTGGTCATCA
>JABFWC010000186.1 GCA_013362385.1 Pseudarthrobacter sp. | reverse complement strand
CGTGGAGGTGATGATGCCGATCAGGATGGCGCCCTTGACCTTGCGCACCACCAGGGCGATGGTCAGGATCAGGCCGAACACGAACACTGCGGTGGGCCAGCCCAGGAGCTTGCCTTCGAAGCCCAGGCCAACCGGAACGGTGGTGCCTGCCACATCGGGGATGCGCCGCACGAATCCGGCATTGACCAGGCCGATCAGGGCGATGAACAGACCGATGCCGACGACGATCGCTGTTTTGAGGCCGTCAGGCACGGCCTTGAAGACGGCGGTCCGGAAACCGGTGAGGACCAGGATCAGCATGGTGAGGCCGGAGAGGACCACCAGGCCCATCATGTCCGGCCACGTCAGGCCGGGGTTGGTCGCCACGGTGACCGCGACGAAGGCGTTGACGCCCAGGCCGGTGGCCAGCGCGAAGGGATGCCGGCCCCACGCGCCCATGAGTATGGTGAGCAGGCCCGCGACGAAGGCGGTCACCGCGGCCACGGCGGTGAAGCCCAGTGTGGTGCCGTTGGAGTCCGGCCCGGACAGGATCAGGGGGTTCAGCACCACGATGTAGCTCATGGCGAAGAACGTGGCGAACCCGCCGCGGATCTCGCGGGAAAGGTTGGAACCGCGCTCGGTAACCCTGAAATACCGATCCAGGGCAGAGCCTTGCTTAAGCATTAGTCCTCCGGGGGGAAGTGTGTGGGGATACCTGCATCCTAAGGGAGCGGCAGCTGCCGGGCAGGCAGATTCGCCTAGTCTGTAAGGAAGCCAACATAAGGAGCAGTCCACGCATGCGTTCCAGCCGCCGCCCATTGCTGAGCCTGGTGCTCGGTGCCCTTGTCCTTGCCGCCTCGGTTTTGGGCCTGGCAGGCCCGGCCGCCGCGCACGACGCCGCTGAGTCCACCAGCCCGTCCCAGGGGGCAACGCTCGCGGCCCCGCCGAACGAGGTTTCGGTGACGTTCAGCAACAAGCCACTGGGCATTGGCGCGTCCTTCTCGGTCAAGGACGCGTCCGGCACCGAATGGGCTGACGGATCGGTGCAGATCGTGGACAACATGGCGACCCAGAAGCTGCGGCCGGGCGGCCCGGCCGGTGCATACACGGTTGCGTGGCGCGTGGTCAGCTCTGACTCCCATCCCATCGAGGGGACGTTCACCTTCACCGCTGCCTCCGGGGCGGCAGGCGCTGCGTCCGGACAGCCAGCCGCCGGAAGTGCGACGACGGCGGGCACGGTACCGGGCATCGGCACGGCCCGGCCCGGGGTGACGGAGGAGCCCTCCGCGCCGGCCAGCGCGGGCGAGCCGTTCCAGTGGAGCATCGTCATTTTCGCCGCCGTCGCCGTGGGCCTGCTGGTCGCCCTGGGCGTCCTGGCCAGGCGCCGCCTCACCGGCGACACGGACGACGCCGACACGGACAACGGTGGCACGGGCGCCGGTCGCACGGACAGCGAAGACGGGGAGTAGCCCGCAGCAGCGGGTGCCGGCGCGGCCGTCAGCAGCCCAGCATGGCAAGGTTCCCCGTTGCCGGGAAGGCGCCGCCGTCCGGATTGACCTTGGCCGAAATTGCCTGGCCCACGGTCTTGGCCTGGCGCAGGACTTCCTTGGGTGACGGGGTGATCAGCTCTCCCACGCCCACGAGGTAGATGCCGATGGCCCGCATGGCTGCCGCCACGTTCCGGCCTACTGCGAGGCCGAAGTCGTTGATCATGCGCCGCAGCTGGCTGTGGGCGCAGCGGGTCAGGACGATGTGGTCGGCCAGGAGGATGCCGGTGGGGGTGTGGACCTGCCATTGCGGGGCGCCGGCATTCTCCGGCGCTTCCAGCATTGTGAGCTGGACGGCGCGTGTTGTGTTCCGGACATCCACGCTATGGCTGGCGGCATAGTTGCGCTGGTGGCGCAGGATCTCGTTGCGTTCGCGCAGGGTAGCCGAATCCGCGGCGTCGCAGCGTTGCAGGGAAGTGGTGTTGGCGGGCTGCCCAGTGCCCAGGAGGTCCAGTCCGTCCACCACGATGGAGTCCACCCCGTTCCGCCTCAGTTCGGCGGCTACGGCCAGCCCTGAGAGGCCGGAGCCAATGATGACAGTGGTGGTCTGTTCGGTCCCGGCACTCCCAGGCATGCTTGACACTACAGTTTCCCTCCTTCGAAGCTTCGTCAGGTGCCGGCATCCTCTCCGGCGCGCCTGCGGGTGCCCCCAGGCACAGCCGCATCGCATGGCCGGGGGCGGGCTGACAGGAAGTGGCAGTCGGCGTCCCGGACCAACAATGTCCTGAAGACTACAGAAGAATCGCAGCCGTGGGTAGCCCAAAACGCAAAGATTTTTCCTCCGGTGAAGGCGCTTTCCGGACGAGGTCCCCGGGCTGTGGATAACCGCCTTTTTGCGGCCCTGGCCAGGCTTGCTAAGCCGCATGGTACGGAGAATAGTGAGGACTGGGAGACGGAGTTTTCCCTGCCGCTGCGGTTGCGGGCCGGGTGCGCGGGGAGCGTTCGGTTTTCTGGCAGAATAGCCGCAACATCAGGCAGTAACGCGAGGAGGCGGCCCCATGGACGCACAAGAGTTGCACCCGGACCAGGCAGGGGACGGCGGTGGTGCATCGGCCGCTCCGGAGGGCATCGTGGTGGGCGTCGACGGCTCCGAACATGGCCAGTGCGCCCTGGTGTGGGCCGCGCGCGAAGCCCAGCGCCGACGCCGGCCCCTGCACATCGTCACCGCCTACTCCGTGCCGATCTTTGCCGCGTCGGGTTTGGACGGCGGCTATGCCACGGTGGACGACTCCGTCATCCGTGAAGGGGCGGAGGCCATTGCCAAACAGGCCATGGAAAAGGTTTCCGCCTATGACGTCGACGTCAGTTCGTCCGTGGAAAACGGCGACGCCGCCGGAGTGCTGCTGGAGATGTCCGGAAGTGCCGAACTGCTGGTGGTGGGCACGCGCGGACGCGGCGGCTTCGTAGGCCGGCTTCTGGGCTCGGTCAGCAGCGCCCTGCCGGCACATGCCAAATGCCCCACGGTCACCGTTCCGTTGTTCTGCTCCGACCGGCTCGGCGAAACCACCGAGGACCGGCGCATCAGGGCCGAGCAGGCCAAGGCCGGGCACCGGCAGGTCGAAAATGTCGTAGTGGTGGGGGTCGACGGCTCGGAGCAGGCGCGTGTCGCCGTCCTGGAAGCCGCGGACCAGGCTGAGCGCCTCGGTGCCGCACTCCGCGTCGTGTGCGCGGTGCCCCAGTACAGTGGTTCCCTGGCCTGGGTTCCCGCACCGATGGACCGCAAGGCCCTGTTCGACGATATCCGCGTCACCCTGGATGCCGGGATGGCCTGGCTTCGCAGCCACTACCCACGCCTCCAGGCGGATTATGAACTCAAGGACGGCTCGCCCGTCGACGTGCTCGTGGAGGAAAGCCGGCACGTTGAACTCGTAGTGGTGGGCACCCGCGGCCGCGGCGGCTTCACGGGCATGCTCCTGGGCTCAACCTCGGACGGTATCCTCCACCACGCCAAGGGGCCTGTCATGGTGGTTCCGGACCGCGAAGACCCGCGCCTTGCAGACCGGGCCCGGTTCGGGCCGATCCTCGGAGACGCCGCCTAACCCGCCCGGTCCAGGCCAGCGAGCAGGAAAGCGCGGACATGCAGCAGCACGGGATACCCGATGACGGGCCCGGTGGCCTGGTCCTGGACCTGCGCCGGCTTAACGCCGGCATGTTGGCGCTTGTGGGCGGCAAGGCAGCCAACCTCGGGGAGCTAATGTCGGCAGGATTGCCGGTTCCGGACGGTTTCTGCTTGACCACTGAGGCGTACCGGGAGGCAGTCTCCGACGGCGGGGCCGTCCTTCCCGTGCT
>JABFWC010000411.1 GCA_013362385.1 Pseudarthrobacter sp. | reverse complement strand
GCACGGCGGAATTCCCGCCGTCGTGCATGGATCGCCACCCTGGTGGTCTTCACCCTGTTGGTCCTGGCGGGAGCGGGCCTGTGGCTCTACGCCACGGTCAACCGCCCCGCGCCGCCCGTGCCGAAGGTGCAAATACCTGCCGTGGCTGCAATGTCGGAGACGGCGGCGTTACAGGAACTGTACAACGCGAACCTGAAGCCCAAGATCGCCAGGTCGCAGAACGATACCGTGCCCAAGGGGACCGCCATCGGCACGGATCCGGCTGCCGGGGCTTTCCTCGATCGGGGTTCGGACGTGGTGCTGAATATTTCCGACGGCCCCAGTTCCGTGAAGGTTCCGGACAGCCTGCCAGGCAAAACGGAAGCCGCTGCGCGTGACATCCTGCGCCAGGCGGGGCTGGTGGGCGCTCCGTCCACCACCACGGCGAACAGCGCCACCGTGCCTGCGGGAATCGTCATCACCACCAGCCCTGCCCCCGGGCAGAGCGTTGGCGTGGGGACCACCGTTGAGCTCGTCGTCTCCACCGGCAAAGTGGCGGTCCCGGAGCTGCGCGGGCGGCCCCGGGCGGAGGCCGAGGCCGCGCTCAAGGAGCTGAGCCTCGTTCCCGCGGTGATTGAGGTGGAAAACGCGCAGGTGGAGCCCGGCAAGGTGACGGACCAAAGCGAACCCGTCAATGCCACCGTGGAGCAGGGAAAGACAGTCACCATCGTGGTGGCCAAGGCCCCGCCGTCGCCAACCCCCACGCCAACTCCGACGCCAACGCCGAGCCCGACGCCCACGAAGAGAGGCTGAGAGCGGGGGCCCCGCAGCCGTCTGGCGAGGGGCTCTAGTGCTGGATGAGCGGGCTCAGCTTCGCTGCGCGCGCAGCCGCGCCCTTCATGCCCAGTGACTCCAGCCAGTTGCCCAGCATCTGGTAGCCGCCCTCCGTCAGTACCGATTCCGGGTGGAACTGCACGCCGCACAGCGGTGCCGTCCGGTGCTGCAGGCCCATGACCACCCCTGACCCTGTCTGCGCCGTGACCTCCAGGACCTCCGGGATGGAATCCCGGACTGCCGCGAGCGAGTGGTACCGGGTGGCGGTGATGGGGGAGGGGAGTCCCACGAAGACGCTGGTTCCGATGTGTTCCACCTGGGAGGTCTTCCCATGCATGAGTTCGGGGGCATGCGTCACCTTGCCGCCGAATGCTTCCGCCAGAGCCTGATGGCCCAGGCACACGCCGAACATGGGGACACTGTGCTCGCCGCACCACTTGATGAGGTCGATGCAGACGCCCGCCTCTGCAGGGTTGCCGGGGCCCGGAGAAATCAGGACGCCGTCGCGGGTACTGGCCAGTTCGATCGCTTCGGCCAGCGTGACGTCGTCATTGCGAACCACGGTGGTTTCGGCGCCGAGTTCCTGGAGGTAGCCCACCAGGGTGTAGACAAAGCTGTCGTAGTTGTCCACTACGAGGATCTTGGTTGTCATGGCTTGTCTGCGGAACCAATCGTTGAGTCGGTGAATTGGGTGAAGTGGGACATCCAGGGGAAAAGGAACTGGACCATCAATACCAGTGCGACGGCGACCAGCACCAATGCGAAGACGATCCGGAGCCAGAGCGGTCCGGGGAGATGGCGGAAGATCCAGGCGTACACGATCAGCTCCTTCCTGTTGCTGCTGCAACCTGCGCCGCGATCTCGGCCGGAGGACCGGCCGACGCCGGACGCCAGCTGTCCAGCAGCGCGTAGGCGATGATGCGCTCTTCGGCACCGAAGCGTGGATTGCAACTGGTCATGGTGAGGTAGCTTTCGGTGGGGGTCACCCCCGGTTGCGTGGGGACCGGCTCAAGGACGTCGGTGCGGGAGGGCAGCACGATCTGGTTGTTCCGGAAGACGTAGACATAGAAACCGTCCTTCGTCTGGACGTAGATCTTGTCACCGGGCACCAGGGTGTGGATGTTGTCCAGGACGGCACCGTGTGTCTGCCGGTGGCCGGCAACGGCGAAATTGCCCACGGCGCCCGGCATGGCAGTGTTGCTGTAGTGCCCCAGCCCCAGGGTGTCCAGCACGTCCTGGCTGGTGCCCTGCACGATGGGCCGGGTATAGCCGGGGCCGAACCGTGGGATGTACATGATGCCGATGGTGCCCGCATGACCCGGTGCCGTTCCCACCACAGGTTTGCCGAAGTCCTCGGCCCCGGCTGGCGGGGCCGAGGCGACGGGCGCTGGTTCAGTGGTGGCAGGGGCAGCCAGGTCCTGGGCGAATTCCTTGATGACCTGGCTCTGCCTGGCATCCGATTCGACGTTGGTCCACCACAATTGCCAGGCGACGAAGAGCAGAAGGATGATCCCTGCGGTGATGAGCAGCTCGCCCACCACCTGGACGGTTCCGCGAAGGAACGCACGGCGCGGTGCCGGGGCGGCGGGACGGACCGCCTTCTCCTGCAATACCACGCGCTCTCCTCCGGACGTTTAGGTGGGCACCGGCTGCCCATGAACTGCGGCTAGAATTGGCTGCTAGTAAGAATCCAGATTTGACCAAGATCGCGCAGACCGCTGGCAACTTCCTTCTTGCAGGATATCAAGCCCGGGACGCCGAGCTTGCCCAGCCCGCCAAGGAGAGCCAGTGCCCGAGTCAAAGCCTCGCAAGAAGACCGCCAGCACCGCACAGCAGGCTGCGCCGCAGGCCTACAAGCCCAACCCTGTCTGGTTCAAGCCCGTCATGTTCGGCCTGATGATCATCGGGCTGTTCTGGATCATCACCTTCTACATCAGTGAGGGACGCTTCCCCGTCCAGGCCTGGCAGTCCTGGAACATCGTGGCCGGCTTTGGGATCGCCATTGTCGGGTTCCTGATGACGACGCGCTGGCGTTCCTAGCCTCCTTCAACCGCCACCCCGCAAGGAGATTCCAGTGGCCCCCGATCCCATTGGCGTGGTTGTGGGCGAGGACGGCCTCGCCCGCCCCGCCTGGGCTTCCACCGATCCGCTGCTGCGGGCCTACTACGACCACGAATGGGGCGTGCCGGTCGCCGACGAGCAGGGCCTCTACGAACGCATCTGCCTGGAGGGCTTCCAGGCAGGACTGTCCTGGGCCACCATCCTGCGCAAGCGCCCTGCCTTCCGTGCCGCCTTTGCCGGCTTCGATCCGGAGGCTGTGGCGCGCTACGGCACGGCCGACATCGACCGGCTGATACAGGACGCAGGCATTATCAGGAACCGCGCCAAGATCCTGGCGACCATCAAGAACGCGCAGGCAACCCTGGATCTGCGCACTGACGGCGGGCTGGTGGACTTCGTGTGGGGGTTCCGGCCCGCCACGACGCCAATGCCGAGCACGCCCGCCGAAATCCCCACCCAGTCCCCGGAATCGGTCGCCTTGTCGAAGGCCTTGCGAAAAAGGGGCTTTTCCTTTGTGGGACCCACCACCATGTTCGCCCTGATGGAGGCAGTGGGGATTGTGGACACGCACCTGCTGGCAAGCCACCGGCGCGGTTCGTCCGGGATCTGGCCTTCCCCGCCGTCCACCCACCATCCGTTGTCCCCAACTGTTGGGAAAGTTATCCACACTGTGGAAAACCTGTAGGCGCGGGACTGCCGGGCAGCTATGGGGCCGGGCCTTGGGGGTTATCGCCGAAAACCTGCACCACGATGCCGTTATTAACAGTGTGGACTACCTGTGGATAACGCGCGGGTCCGTCGCCGTTTTGATGCCGCGGGTCAGGGACGGTTACGGCGCACAGGGTGATGGCTGGTGATCGAGACCCGGTTGAAGGCATTCATGGTCACGGCCAGCCAACTCACCGCGGAGAACTCCTCCGCAGTAAGACACTCGCGGGCAAA
>JABFWC010000297.1 GCA_013362385.1 Pseudarthrobacter sp. | reverse complement strand
GAATCTCGGGCTTGGGCATGACGTCAACAACGATCCGGGGCATCCGGTAACTCCTGTGCGTGAGCTTGGGTAAGGGCGCAGCGGAGTAGTGCCGTCTCACGCCTACCAGGATCTTGGGGACAGTTGGGCAACTGCCGTGGTCAACGATGAGGTGGGGCGCTCCGCGAGCTTGCCCTCCTATTCTACCGGGCCGCGCGCGCCCCTTTGTATTCCGTGAATCCACTGGCGCAAGCGCCCCGGGCGCGGCCCGCCGGATGGTTCTGGAGTTGCCCCGCGGCCTTCATTAAGATGGCGGCATGGGTGAGAATTCGAAGTCCGTCCTGTTGCCGGTGGTTGCCGCTGCGGTGTTTGCCGGCCTGGGCCGAATGGTGCTCCAGAAGGTCAGGGCGGACCGCCTGGCCCGCCAAACGAAGGTCGCCGGCCCGGTGGACGAGAAAACCAGGCAATGGATTAGCGACGTGGTCCGCACGCCGCGGCCGTAGCGCGAACGCGCTGAACAGTTGCCGCCAGGGCGTCCTTCGGGGCGCCCTTTTTTCAGTGCCGCGCTGGCTTTTTCCAGAACCGCACTGTCTACCGCCGCGGCGGATATGACAATCGGGGATTGTTCTTCCCGAACTATGTCATATCCGGCTCTCAGTCTGTAATCTTTGAGCAGTCTGGTCTCACCAAATTACAAAACTTGTAATTCCTGTGCGTTTCCAGTCATCCGGGCCGCCGACTAGCCGGCGGCACATCGTGAAAGGGTTGCGCGTGAATTCAACTGGAAAGGGACCCTTGCGGCCCGGGGGAGTCCGGAAGGCCATGGCGCTGGCCGTCGGGGTGCCCCTGCTCCTGGGCTCTTTGGTGGTTGGCCCGGCCTCCGCCGCACCGGAAGGCCAAGGGCAGGCGGATGCGGGGGCCGCCGCTCAGGCCGCCCAGTTCAAGGATGGCCCGTACATTGTGGTGCTGGCCGGACCGGCGGCTGCGGCCTACGAAGGACAGGTTCCCGGGCTTGGAGCCACCAAGCCGCAGCAGGGCAGGAAACTGGATGCGGGGAGTCCCAATTACAAGGCCTACGATGCGCACCTGCGCCAGCAACAGCGTGACGTCGCAGCCAGCCAGGGGGTAACCCCGGCAAAGCAGTACACGGCGGCGCTGAACGGGTTTACCGCCGGGCTGACGGCAGCGCAGGCTGCAGCACTGTCGAAGGACCGCCGGGTCCTGGTGGTTGCACCCGACGTCGAAAACAAGCCGGACTACACCACCACCGACTTCCTCAAGCTCACCGGTCCTGATGGTTCCTGGGCCACGCAGTTCGGCGGAGAGGCCAACGCCGGCAAGGGTGTGGTGGTGGGCGTCATCGACTCCGGCTACGCACCGGACAACCCCTTCCTCCAGGGCGAAGCGCTGAATCCGCTCCAGGGCAGCCCACAGGTGGGCGTCCCCTATCGCACCGCTGACGGCAGGATCGCCATGCTGAAGTCAGACGGCACCACCTTCGAGGGCGAATGCCAAAAGGGTGAGGGAACCGGGGCAGGCTTTGACGGCTCGCTCTGCAATTCGAAGGTCATCGGTGCCCGCTACTTCGCCGATTCTTTCCTCCAGTACGTCGCGCCGGGAAACCGGGCACCGGACGAGCAGATCTCCCCGGTGGACGTCGGCAGCCATGGCACCCACACCGCCACCACGGCAGCCGGCAACGCCAATATTGAGCAGGTGATCGACGGCGCCAGCTTCGGCAAGAGCTCGGGTGTGGCCCCGGCCGCCAAGGTCTCCGTTTACAAGGTCTGCTGGGAGGACACCAACCCGGACACCGGCGGCTGCTACTCTTCGGCTTCCGTTGAGGCTGTGGACGCAGCCATCAAGGACGGCGTCGACGTCCTGAACTACTCCATTTCAGGCAACAACAACAGCACCACCGATCCGGTCGCGCTGGCCTTCCTGAATGCTGCCGCCGCAGGAATCTTCGTCTCGGCCTCTGCAGGAAACTCCGGCCCCACGGCCTCCACCGTGAACCACGCATCGCCGTGGCTGACCACGGTGGCCGCCTCCACCTTCCCCAGCGACCTGCAGGGCACAGTCAAGGTATCCGACGGATCGCTGTACCGCGGCGCCTCGATCATGAAGTCCGAAGTGGCGGACAAGGCTGTTGTGGTCGCCGCTGCAGCCGCTGCTCCCGGCGCCGCAAATCCCAATCTGTGCGGTCCGGGAACCCTTGACGCCACCAAGGTGGCCGGCAAGGTGGTGGTCTGCGACCGCGGAGTGGTGGACCGGACCGCCAAGAGCAAGGAGGTCCAGGACAAGGGCGGCGTGGGCATGATCCTGGTGAACCTCACCAGCAGTTCGGAGGACGCCGACAACCACGTCATTCCCACGGTCCACGTCAATGCGCCCAAGAGCCTGGAACTGAAGTCCAAGCTGGACGCCAATCCGGCGCTGACCGTCAGCCTGGTCAAGGGCGACCTGACCGGCCTTCCGCCGGCTCCGGCACCCCAGATCGCGGGCTTCTCATCGCGTGGACCCACGCTCGCCTCCGGCGGTGACCTGCTGAAGCCGGACATTTCCGCCCCGGGCGTCAACGTCCTGGCCGGTGTCTCCACCATCGGCAACCACGGCGACCAGTTCGGGTTCATGTCCGGCACGTCCATGGCCGCACCGCACATTGCAGGTTTCGGCGCCCTGGTGCTGGGCAAGCAGCCCAAGTGGACCCCCGCCATGGTGAAGTCCGCCATGATGACCACCGCCTACCCGCTGGTCAACGCCGATGGCTCGCCCAACACCGACCCGTTCCAGGGCGGGGCCGGACACATCGACTCCACCCGGGTCCTCGATCCCGGCCTGGTGTATGACTCCGGCATCCAGGACTGGCTCGGCTTCCTCAACGGCCAGGGCGTGGACACCGGCGCTCCGCAGGCAGGCTCCATTGCTGCCCGCGACCTCAACCTGCCTTCCATTGCCCTGGGCAGCCAACGTGACCGTGGAACCCAACGCCCTGAACTTCGCCAAGGCGGGCCAGACCCGCGAAGTCACCGTGACCATCCGCAACGTCAGTGCACCCGTGGGCAAGTTCAGCACCGGAAGCCTCACCTGGAAGGGGCCCCGGACGGTCACATCACCGCTGGCCATCCGGCCCGTTGATGCCCAGATCGCGCCGTCGTTCTCGTTCAGCTCCGCCACCGGCACCGGCAGCGGCACCATGGAACTGGTGTCCGGTTCGGACAGCCCCATCGCCGTCGGCGTCGAGGGCCTTGCGCCGCTGAGCCAGACCGCGATCACGAAGACGCCAGGGGAGTACGCGCCTACGAATGACGCGCACAACGCCCTGCTCCAGGTGAAAGTGCCTGCCGGTGCCTCGTTTGCCCGGCTGGGCATCCAGGCGCAGTCGAACGACGTCGACTGGGACATGGTGGTCTATGCACCGAATGGTTCGGGCGGGCTGACGGCTACCCAGGTGGCAACGGCCTCCGCGAGCGAGTTCCTGGACATTGAATCGCCTCGGGCCGGAACCTATTACGTGGTGGCCAACCTGTACGCCACGCCGGACAACGGACCGGCCACCGCTTCCGTGCAGGCGGTGACGTTCGCCGGTGACGCTGGCAACCTTACGGTGAACCCGAATCCCATCGTCGCGCCGAACGGAACCGCCGCCTCGGCGACGCTGAACTGGACGGGACTGGCTGAAGGTTCATACCTCTCACGGCTGAGCCTTGGCAGCAACGGCATCAAGACCTGGGTGAACGTCCAGGTAGGGGCCGGTTCTGCCGCGGCTCCGGCGGGCGTCCCGCAGATGGGGCTGGCGCAGGCGGTGCCGGCCGGCTGATCACCATGATCTGGGGGGAAGGTCCCG
>JABFWC010000049.1 GCA_013362385.1 Pseudarthrobacter sp. | reverse complement strand
GTCTCACGGGCCCTCGCCCGCCCGGACCGGGTGAACCCACGTACCCGGGCACGGATCGAAGAAGCGGCGGCGGAACTGAACTACGTCCCAAGCTCGCAGGCGCGGGGGCTCAGTTCAGGGCGGACCAACGCCGTGGCCGTCCTGGTTCCCGACATCACCAACCCGTTCTACTTCGACATCATCCGCGGCACCCAGCACCAACTCAAGGCCGCGGGCGTCACCCAACTCCTGGTGGACACCGAGGAGTCCAGCGAGATGGAACTGGACGCGCTGCACAAGATGCGCAAATCCGCTGACGGTTTCATCCTTGCTGCCTCGCGCCTGACGGACGCGCAGTTGGCGGAAGTATCCCAGTCACAGCCCCTGGTGACGTTCAACCGGGCATCCACCAGCGCCCCCACGGTGATGATCGATACGCCGTCGGCCATCATCCAGGCCCTGGAACACCTGGCCTCGCTGGGCCACCACAAGGTCTGCTACGTCGCAGGCCCGCGCACATCATGGTCGAACCAGATGCGGTGGAAGGTCTTCGAGGAGGATGCCAGCAAGCGCGGCATGGAGGTGCACCGGATTGGGCCCTACACGCCCAAGACGACGTCCGGGGCAGCGGCCGCCGACGCGGCCGTGCGCACCGGCGCCACAGCCTGCATCGTCTTCAACGACCTGCTCGCCATCGGCATGCTCCAACGCCTGAAGGCCCGAGGCATCCGGGTGCCCGAGGACATCAGCATCATCGGGTCGGACGACATCTTCGGCGCTGATTTCTGCAATCCCCCGCTGACCACCATCTCCAGCCCCATCGAACAGGCCGGCAGGGTGGCGGTTTCGATGCTGCTGGCCCAGCTCAACCCGCTGTCCGGCAGCGCCAGCCGGCAGCTCGCCGTCATGCCGACGCACCTGACCATTCGGGAGTCCACGGGCCCCGCACCGGCTTAGAATCCTGCTGCCCCCGGGCTTCCCCGGCGCGCGATGGCATCCAGTACCTCCTGCCTGGACAGGTTGCGTTGCTTCCGGGCGTGGTCAATCGCGAATTGAAGGGCGTCCGCCCGTTCACCTGTGCGCACCTCTGCCTGCACCGATGTCCGTCCCAACTCCATGGCGGCCGCTACCCGATGATGGCCGTCGGCGAGCAGCAGCACGCCGTCCACGTTAAACACCACCACCGGCTCGGCTTCAGCCCAGTGCGCCACATAGTAGGCAACCCGGCCCTGGTCCAGCAGGGGCCGGCTTCGCTCGATCGAGTCCCGGGCCAGGGCAGCGATCTCGAGTTCCATCACCGACATGTGAACAGTCTGGTCCGCACCCCCGCCACCGTCCATCACTTAATGAAACTTCCGGTTGACCGATTCTTGGTCTGAGCGCTGTCCTTGACTGAAGGCGCGGGAAACGGCAGGTGCACTGGCGTGAAGGCGGGTCGGGAACCGGATTAACCGGATTCTGGCCCGCTTCATGCCGGGAACCAAAAAACCTTCCCCGAAGTTGGATGCGGTCCCATATTTCGGGGCTTTGTCGCTGGATACCATGAGGTGACCGGACAGAGCCGTCCGGCGGGATCGACGCAAAAGGAAGCCCCATGTCCGTGGTTACGGTGGATGACATCCTCTCGGACCTGCCCCTTGGTTTCGCCAGCCTTATTCTGCGGCCCGGACCGTCCGCACCTGCCATCGAACGCTTCCTGATCGTCGACGCCGATGACGAAGCCGTCGACGCCGGCGGCGCCTTTGTGCTGCTGATCGGCGTCCGGGGACGGTCCGCCCTGCCTGCCCTGCGGCGGCTCCTGAAGGACCCGCCGCCCGTCGTCGCGGTCAAAGGCAGCCGTGCGGACCTGGCCGAAGCGGAGGAACTCCTGCTCTCCGCCGGGGCCGGGCTGCTGCTCGTGGATCCCGGCGCCGACTGGGACCGCCTCCTGTCCATCGCCAAGGACCGGATCCAGCCACGGACCTACCAAAACGAAGTCCTGACCCTGCTGGAAGAGGACCTCTTCGCCATCGCCCAGACCACGGCGCGCCTGACGTCCAGCCACGTGGTGATCGAGGACGCAGCCAACAAAGTGCTGGCGTACTCCACTGTCACCAACGACATTGATGAACTGCGCAAGGCGTCCATCCTGGCCCGCCGCGGTCCGCGCAAATACGAACTGCTGCTCAAGGATCTGGGCGCGTACCGGGAACTGCACCGCACCCGCCAGCCGGTCCGCGTGCCCGCCCGCCCCCAGGACGGGCTGCGCGAACGGGTAGCCATCGCCTTGTTCGCCGGCGAGCGGATCATGGGCTACATCTGGCTCCAGGAGACCGGCGAGGGCTTCGGTGATGACGTGGAATACGTCCTCACCGGCTCCGCCGCCCGGGCCTCGGCCGAACTGATCCGGTACCGCAACCAGCAGTCCGTGCACATGCGGGAAGACCGGGTCGTCCGCCTTCTGTCCGGCCCTGCCGAGGCTGCCGCCAGCGCCCACAGCGGGAAGATACCGGCTGAACGCCCGGCCGCACTGATCCTGGTCGGCATTTCCGACGCCGACTCCCGGGCCGATGACGCAGCCCTCAAACACGGCGAACTGGCCAACCTCGCCTCCATCCACGCGGCCGCGTACAAGCCCTCCGCCGTCGTCGGCCAGTTCAATGGCGACACCGCCATCATCGTCCCGGACCTGCAGTCCAGCACTGCCGAACCGGGACTGCGGTCCCTGTCCGAAGCGGTGGTCCGGGACGCGCGCAAGCACCTTGGCCTCGCCGCCTTCGCCGCCGTCGGCCCCATGGTCCCGGACCTGCTGTCCCTCCACACGGCCACCCGCATCACCGAAGCGCTGCTGGCCTGCGCGGGCACCGCCGAAACAGGCGGAGTTGCCACCGTGGACGACTTCGAAGCGGAAATCCCCTACCGCGAGGCGGTCCGGAACTTCAGCACCTCCCCCTTCCGCCATCGGAGCCTGGCCGCGCTGCTGCAGGCGGACGCCGAACTCGCCGGAACCCTGCGGGCCTACTTCGAGGCCTCCTTCGACGTCGCCGAGTGCGCCCGCCGGATGAAACTGCACAAGAACACGGTCTACTACCGGGTGGGCAAAGCCGCCCGGGTGACCGGACTCGATTTCGGCAACCCCCGCGACTCCCTGGTGGCACTGCTGCACATCCAGGAATGGGCCGCCAGCAACCACCCAACAGGCAGGAAATGACCACCACACTGCACACCGCGGCCCTGGACGACCTCATCGGCGACATCGTCCTGCACCACCGGCCCCGCCATGAATCCGGCACCGTGCCGCGCAACATCCCCTTCCTGGCGGAGGTTCCCTTCGACCGGTTCGGCATCGCCGTCGCCACCACCTCCGGCGACGTCTTCAGCTCCGGCGACGCCGACGTCCCTTTCTCCATCCAAAGCATCTCCAAGGTGTTCACGCTGGCCATGGCGCTGCAGGGCACCAGGACCGGCAGGCTCTGGTCCCGCGTCCTGCGCGAGCCCTCCGGCACGTCCTTCAACTCCCTGGTCCAGCTCGAAGCCGAACAGGGCATCCCGCGCAATCCCTTCATCAACGCCGGCGCCCTGGTGGTTACCGACCACCTGATGGAAGAAACACCCGACGCCGCCGCGCGGCTTTTGCGGTTCCTCACCGAACAGGCGGGAAACCAGGAAGGGGACGGGGGCCGCCAGGGGCCGGTCATCGACGAGGCAGCTGCCGCCAGCGAACTGGCCAGCAGCAGCCGCAACCTGGCCCTGGCGCACTTCCTGAAGGACTTCGGCAACCTCACCCAGGCGGCCGGTGCCGTGGTGGAAAACTATGTCCGCCAGTGCTCCATCATGATGAGCTGCGTCCAGCTGGCCAAAGCCGGGCTGTTCCTCGCCAACGACGGCCAGGGCACTGCCGGGACGGTGCTCTCGCGGAACGAAGCGAAGCGAGTGGGGTCCATCATGCTGACCTGCGGCATGTATGACGCGGCCGGCGAATTCGCCTACCGTGTGGGGCTGCCAGGCAAGAGCGGCGTGGGCGGCGGCATCCTCGCCATCGTCCCCGGCCACTGCGCCATCTGCGTGTGGAGCCCGCGCCTTGACGCCAAGGGCAATTCCCTGGCGGGCACCGCGGCCCTTGCCGACCTCTCCGACCGCACGGGCTGGTCCGTTTTTTAGCTTTCCCGCCCTTCTTACCCCTGCCCATCTAACAGAGAAAGAACATGACACCAGAGCCGCAGTCCGCCCTGACCACCAACCCGCCGCTTGCCCCCGCAGAGCCCGCACTGAAGTCCGCCGGCCACGTCATCGTCGACTCCCTGGCCGCGCACGGCGTGGAGCGCACCTACGTAGTTCCGGGCGAAAGCTTCCTCGACGTGCTCGACGGGCTGCACAATTCCGCCATCGAGACCATCGTCTGCCGCCACGAAGGGGGCGCGGCCTACATGGCCGAGGCGGACGGCAAGATGAACCAGCGCCCAGGCGTGGCGATGGTGACCCGCGGGCCCGGCGCCGCGAACGCCCACGTGGGCCTGCACACCGCCTGGCAGGACTCCACCCCCCTGCTGCTGTTCGTGGGCCTCATCCCGTTCGCGCACCGGGACCGGGAGGCGTTCCAGGAGTTCGACATCAAATCCTGGTTCGATACCGGGGCCAAACGGGTCATGGTCCTGGACCACCCGGAACGGGCGTCCGAGATCGTGGCGGAAGCCATGTTCGCGGCCATGAGCGGACGGCCGGGACCGGTGGTGGTGGGCCTGCCGGAGGATGTCATCCGGCAGCAGGTACCGGCGCGGCTGCACCCGCCGATCCCGGTAGCCGCCGGCGGCATGGGAAGCGCGGACGCCGAGGCACTGGAGGCCGCACTCGCCGCATCCAGCAAGCCCTTGTTCGTCACCGGCGGCAACGACTGGAGGCAGGATGCGGCGGACCGGCTCACCGCGTGGCTGGAACGGCACCACATCCCGGCGGCGGCCGAGTGGCGCACGCAGGGCACCGTCCCCTTCGACTCCCCGTCGTACGTCGGGCCCATCGGCTACGGCCGGCCGCGCCCCACCTACGACCTGCTGGAGGAAACCGACCTCCTCGTGTTCGTGGGAACCGTCCCCGGAGACGTGATCACGGACGGTTTCGTCTGCCGCCAGGACTGGGACAAGGAGAATTTCCTGGTAACGGTGGACCCCTCGCTTCGCGGCCGCTCCGGCCCCGTGTCCCGGCAAATCCTGGCCAAACCGGAAGCGTTCGTACGCGGGCTCGAAGGAATCACACTGCCGGTGAAGGAGGAGTGGAAAGCCTGGACTGGCAGGATGCGTGCCGAGCAGGAGCGCTTCGCCGCGCTGCCCCCGGCTGCCCCCGCGGCAGGGAAGGCACGGATGGACACCCTGATGGCCAACCTCGTCCCGAGGCTGCCGGAGGATGCGGTGGTGACCTTCGGAGCCGGCGAACACACCAACTGGGCGCACCGGTACTTCCCCACCCGCCGCTACGCCTCCATGCTCAGCGCCCGCAACGGCTCCATGGGATACTCCATCCCCTCGGCAGTTGCCGCGTCACTGGCAGAACCCCGACGGCGGGTGGTCACCATCGCCGGGGACGGCGAGTTCCTGATGAACGGGCAGGAGCTGGCCACCGCGGCCCAGTACGGCGCCACGCCCCTGGTGATCGTCATGGACAACCAGGAATACGGCACCATCCGCAGCCACCAGGAACGGCACTACCCGGAGCGGATCTCCGGCACGCAGCTGAAGAACCCGGATTTCGGGCTGATGGCCAGGGCTTTTGGCGGCTTCGGCATCACCGTCACCGCGGACTGCGGCATCCCGTCCGCCCTGGACGCGGCTCTTTCAGCCATCGACAATGACCGCGTTTTTGCCTTGATCCACGTGGTGGTGGAGCAGCGTGTGAAGGCGTACTGAACGACCTTTTTTCAACAAATTCGTGAACCAACCTCGGACGAATTGTTGAACAATCCAAGATTCTCGTGCATCCTGAAGTAAGCAGACAAAAGGAGACGGGAATCACCATGGCCTTCATAGACCTCAACAGCGACGTCGGGGAGTCCTTCGGGAACTGGACGATGGGCGATGACGCCGCGATCTTCCGCTCGGTCTCCAGCGCCAACGTGGCCTGCGGCTTCCACGCCGGTGATCCCAGCACCATTGCCCGGACCTGCCGCGACGCCGTGGCCGCCGGGGTGACGATCGGCGCCCACGTGGGCTACCGGGACCTGGCGGGCTTCGGCCGCCGCTTCCTGGACTGCTCCCCCACCGAACTCGCCGACGACGTCCTGTACCAGCTCGGAGCCCTCGACGCGCTCGCCCGCTCTGCGGGCGGGCGCGTCCGGTACGTGAAGCCGCACGGGGCGCTGTACAACACCATCGTCACGCACTGGGGCCATGCCCAGGCAGTGGTGGACGCCGTGAAGGCGTTCGGCGGCGACCTGCCCCTGCTCCTGCTCCCCGGCTCCGCCGCCCTCACTGCCGCTGAGGCTGCCGGGCTGCGGGGCGTCGCCGAGGCATTCGCGGACCGGGCCTACAACCCCGACGGCACCCTGGTATCGCGCCGCGAAAAGGGCGCCGTCCTGCACGACCAGGACATCGTGGCCGCCAACATGGTCCGCCTGGCCACCGAGGGGACCATCACTGCCCTTGACGGCACGGTCATCCGGACCACCGCCGAAAGCATCTGCCTCCACGGTGACACCGAGGGTGCGGTGGCCATGTCCGCGGCCGTCCGGCGCGAACTGGAGGCTGCCGGCGTCGGCATCAGGAGCTTCGTGTGAGCTCCCCCACCATCCGCTGGGCCGGTCCGCGTGCCCTGCTGATCGAACTCGATTCCCTGCCGGAGGTCCTGGCCCTGCACTCGCAGCTGCTGCAGGACCCGCCGGCTGGGCAGGTCGACGTCCTGGCTGCCGCCCGGACGGTCATGGCGGTCTTCGACTCCCCCGCCAGTGCACTTGCGGCGCGGGATGGCATTGCCCTCGTGGACACCTCCGGCTCCCACGGGCCGGCCGCCGACCATGAGCCCGTCCGGATCGAGGTGGTGTACGACGGCGAGGACCTGGCCGATGTTGCGGCCCACACCGGCCTCAGCACGGAAGGCGTGGTGGCCGCCCATACCGGGCAGCTGTGGACCGCGGCCTTCGGCGGTTTCGCCCCGGGCTTCGCCTACCTTGTGGGCGAAAACGAGGTCCTCAACGTGCCGCGCCGGAGTACGCCGCGCACCGCAGTGCCCGCGGGGTCGGTAGCCATCGCCGGCAACTTTTCCGCGGTCTACCCCCGCAGCTCCCCCGGCGGCTGGCAGCTGATCGGCCGCACCGTCGCCCGCATGTGGGACCTGGACCGCGAACACCCGGCCCTGGTCCGTCCAGGCCAGCGGGTCCGGTACGTTGCGGTGCGGGAGTTGGTCGAGATCTCCGGCAACTCCGCCAAGACCCCCCAGTCCGGGCCGGCGGCCGCCGGTCCAGCCCTTGAAGTAATCACCCCCGGCCCCCAGTCCCTGATCCAGGACCTGGGCAGGGCCGGCTACCGCGACCTCGGCGTCCCCGCCGCCGGCGCCGCGGACACCGCCAGCGCCCGGCAGGCCAACCGGCTGGCCGGAAACCCGCCTGGCGACGCCGTCGTGGAAAACCTCCTCGGCGGCCTGGCCGTCAGGGCCGGCGGCGAACTGACTGCGGCCCTCAGCGGGGCCCCCGCCCCGGCCACCATCGACGGACCCCACGGCACCCGGCAGGCCCCCATGTACGGACCCTTCGCACTGCACGACGGCGAGACCCTGAGACTGGACCAGCCCTCCGCCGGCCTTCGCACTTACCTGGCCGTCCGGGGCGGAATCGATGTTCCGGCCGTCCTGGGCAGCCGCTCGACGGACCTGATGTCCGGCATCGGGCCGGCGCCGCTGGCCGCCGGAACCGTGCTTCCCGTGGGCGCGGCAGACCGGGGCCGGATCGTGGGCGCCCCGGAACCCTCCACGCTGCCCGCCGACGTCGCCGCCGGGCGCGCTGACCGGCCCGTGGTCCTGCGCATCACCCCCGGACCGCGGGAGGATTGGTTTACCCCGGAATCCCGGGCGACGCTCACCGGCCAGACCTGGACCGTGACAGCGGAATCCAACCGCATCGGCGTGCGGCTGGACATCTCCGACGGCGGTACGGCGCTGCAACGGGCACGGACCGAAGAACTCCCCAGCGAAGGGGTGGTGGCCGGCTCCCTGCAGGTGCCGCCGTCGGGCCTTCCCGTCCTCTTCCTTGCCGACCACCCAGTGACGGGCGGCTACCCCGTGATCGCCGCCGTGATTCCGGAGGACCTGCCGGCCGCGGCGCAGCTGCCGCCCGGTACCCCGCTGCGGTTCATCGCGGTGGACCCGGAAACGCTGCGGCCCCTGCCCTCTCCCCCGAGCCTGTGAAAGAAGCCATCATGAAGAAAGTCCTGATCGCCAACCGCGGCGAAATCGCCGTCCGGATCGCGCGTGCCTGCGCAGACGCAGGGCTGGCCTCCGTTGCCGTCTATTCGGACCCGGACGCCGACGCCCTGCACGTACGCCTCAGTGACGAGGCGTATCCGCTGGAAGGCTCGGCCAGTTCGGATACCTACCTGAACATCGGGAAGCTCCTGGCCGTCGCCGCCCGCGCCGGTGCCGACGCCGTCCACCCCGGTTACGGCTTCCTCTCCGAAAACGCCGACTTCGCCCAGGCGGTGCTCGACGCCGGACTCACGTGGGTGGGCCCCTCGCCGGAGGCCATCCGCAGCCTGGGCAACAAGGTCACCGCCCGCGAGATTGCGGTGCGGGCCGGAGCGCCACTGGTGCCCGGCTCGGACGGCCCGGTGGCCGATGCTGCGCAGGTGCGCGCGTTCGCTGAGCAGTACGGCGTTCCTGTAGCTATCAAGGCAGCATTCGGCGGCGGCGGACGCGGCCTGAAGATCGCCTACCGGCTGGAGGACATCGACGACGCGTTCGAGTCCGCGGTCCGGGAGGCCACCGTGGCCTTCGGCCGGGGTGAGTGCTTCGTGGAGCGGTTCCTGGACAAACCGCGGCACGTCGAAGCCCAGGTGCTGGCGGACACCCACGGCAACGTGGTGGTGGTCGGCACCCGGGACTGCTCCCTGCAGCGCCGCAACCAGAAACTGGTGGAGGAAGCCCCCGCGCCGTTCCTCACCGCTGAGCAGCGCAGCCGGATCCATGAGTCGGCCCGGGCCATCTGCCGTGAAGCCGGCTACACCGGCGCCGGGACGGTCGAATACCTCGTGGCCCCGGACGGCGTCATCTCCTTCCTCGAGGTCAACACCCGCCTGCAGGTGGAGCACCCGGTCACGGAAGAGACATCCGGGATCGACCTGGTGCGCGAACAGTTCCGGATTGCCGCGGGGCTTCCGGTGTCCGTCACTGCGGACCCGGAGCCGGTTGGCCATGCCTTCGAATTCCGGCTGAACGCCGAGGACGCCGGCCGCGGCTTCCTGCCCTCCCCCGGCCCCGTGGACGTCTTCGAAGCCCCCACCGGCGCCGGGATCCGGGTGGATTCCGGGGTCCGTTCGGGCTCCGTGGTGCCGTCCGAGTACGACTCCCTGATGGCCAAACTGATCGTCCACGGCGCGGACCGCGCCCAGGCCCTGCGCCGCGCGCGTGCGGCACTGGACGAGCTGAGGATCGAGGGCGTCCCCACCGTGGTCCCGTTCCACCGGGCGGTGGTGCGCGACCCGGATTTCACCGCGGAGGACCGGCTGGGCGTGTACACCACCTGGATTGAGTCAGCCTTTGCGGGCCGCCTCGCGTCCGCGCTGGACAGCTTCGTGGCCGGTCCCGTGGCACGGCGGGAAACACTGACCGTGGAGATTGACGGCAAGGCGGTCCAGCTGGGGCTTCCGTCCGCCGTCTTCAACGCCCTGATGCATGGCGGCGGCGCGGCCGCCGAAACGTCCGCTTCCACTGCCGCCGGTACAAGCGCACCCAATGGACATGTCACCGCCCCCATGGGCGGGAACCTCGTCAAGTGGCTGGCCGACGACGGCGCCGAGCTGGGTGCCGGCCAGGCCGTTGCGGTCCTGGAAGCGATGAAGATGGAAACCGTGGTTTCCGTGGAAGAGGCCGGGACGTTCAGGCGCGGATCCCAGGTGCCCGGCACTGCCGTGGCGCGGGGCGAGGTGCTGGGCACCGTCTCCTAGACGTATCGCCCGGATTGGGAGGACACCGGCTGTTGAACAATTTGCGCCCAAGCTTTTGTTCAACAAATTTTGCTTCGGACTCGCGGGCCCGGGCAGCGGGAAGGCCTGGCCCGCAGTTGGAGTGTGCGGGCGCCGGCCTTCCTGGCAAGCGGTGGGCGGGCGTTAGAGCCGGTCCGTCCGGTCCTCGCCCTTGTGGCCGCTGCCGCGCAGGTTCTCCTGGACCTTGCCGAAGAGGTCCTTGATGGTCGACTCGGCATTGGAGATGACGTCCACGGGAACGTAGACCTCGTGGGTCGCCGGTAGGTCGTATTCATCCTTCAAGTGCGTGCCGTTTCCCACGCCGGTCAGGGAAAGGTAAACCATGGCCTCTGTCCGCGCGATTCCTGCGAGCTTGCCGAACACGACCGTGAACTCATTCGGCTGGAAACTGATGGTCTGCCCGATGTGGCTGCGGCCCAGCTCGCCGGCGGGTACGGCCTTCTCGGACTGGCTTCCGGTGTAGTCCATGAACTTCTCCTTCGATCGCCAACACTTACGCAGGCAGTCTAACGCTGGAGCGCTGCACAACGCGCGGCCCGGCGGCGTGGTCAGTCCTCCATTGATCGGGGCACTACCGCAGCTGTTTGATGGCTTAACCCGCTGCACTGGCCCCACCCCCTGCAACCATCCAAAGGACAAGCCGTGACTTCAATGATGAACCGTGTGAAAGCCCCCCGCTGGGACGACGTCGAGATCGGCGAGAGCGTCGAGCTGAGGAGGAACGGGCGCACGGCGTTCGCCGGGCTGGTGGACGCCAGGACCGACGACGGCGACATCGTCTGGGTGACGGCCGCGGCCGGAGTCCGCAGGCTGTTCCACATCGCGGACGGCTTCGACCTGGCCGGGAGCCCGGCATGACCGAGTGCCCGGAGGACTGCCACTACTGCTGTGGCCCTGAGACCGACTGAGGTACCGGCGCACCGCCGATAGAATTGCGGAGGCCGGACCCTGCACCACTGCCCCCGGCCAGCGACACAGGGAGGAGCAGCCGTGGCCCGTCGTCCTCCCCGCGCGCCTTTCCACGCCTTCCGTGCCGCCGCCCTGGCCACGGGGATCCTGTCCCTGGCCGCAGGTGCCCACGTGGCAGGCGGCGGCCAACTCCCCGCCCCGGGCATCCTGCTGGCCGTCCTGGCGCTGACCTCACTTGCCAGCACGGCCGCCACCCGCCTCCGGCTCTCCTTTCCCGCCGTGGGCGCCCTCCTGGCCGGCGGCCAACTGGCGCTGCATGAACTCCTGACGGCTTTCAGCGCTCCCGTCCCCACCGGGCCCCCTGCACCGCACACGCACGGCGCAGCCCTGGCCGGCCTCCCGGGCTTCGCTCCCATCGCGGAGCTTGCGGGCCCTGCAAATCCCGGCCTGGCGCCCCTGATGCTGGCGACGCACGCCGCGGCCACCCTTGGCTGCGCCCTCCTCATCGCCAAGGGCGACGCCGCGCTATGGACGCTCGCTGCCTGGTTGCGGCCCCTGGCCGGCCTTCCGCGGCCGGCGGCCCCGGTGCCCGCGCCCCGCTTCCGCGGCCTGTTTGTGCCCCTTCCGCGGCCGCGACAGCCGTGGCGCAATCTCCGTCAAGACAGCCGACGCGGCCCGCCTTCCGCCGTCGTGCCCTCCCGCTAAACCCCCGCACCGGCGTTCCGCCCGGCGTCGGGGATCCATCTTTCCTGCACCCCAATGCCGGGGTGTGCGCCAGAAAGGCAACCCATGACTACCTCTCTGCTTCGCCGTGCCCTGACCACTGCCACTGCCACCGGGGGCGCCGGTGCGCTGCTGCTGGCAGCGGCAGGCGGTGCGTCCGCCCACGTTGGCGTGACGCCGGACAAAACCGACGCAGGCTCATACGCTCTGCTGACCTTCGGCATCCCCCACGGCTGTGACACCTCCCCTACCACGAAGGTGGCCATCACGCTGCCTCCCGAACTGAACGACGCGCAGCCCACCGTGAACCCCAACTGGACTGTGGAGAAGGTGACTGAGCAGCTCGCCGAGCCCAGGAAGCTGGCGGATGGCTCAAGCATCACCAAGAGGACCAGCCAGATCGTCTATACGGCCAAGACTCCGCTGAGTCCTGAACTCCGCGATGCCCTGGTCCTCTCGGTACACCTGCCCGACGCAGCCGGAACCACCCTGAACTTCCCCACGCTGCAGACCTGCGAGAGCGGCCAGACCGACTGGTCCGAAATTGCCGCCGACGGCCAGGACCCGCACAGCCTCAAGGCACCCGCCCCCGCCATGACCATCACCACGGCCTCCAGCACGAACGGACACGGCGAAGCGGCGCACACCTCCGGATCACACTCCACGGACGCTTCCAAGGAGCAGGCTGCGTCCGTGACGGACATCGGAGCCGAGGCGCGCAGCTGGGCCGGCCTCACCGCCGGACTGGGCGGCCTCGTCCTGGGCGCGGCAGCCCTGGTCCGAAGCGGCACCCGGCGCCCGGCACCCAAGGGTGCAGGAAGCGCCGACCACAGCGGCAAGTAGTTCGGTATTTTGATGCCCGGATCATCACGATCCGGGCATCAAATGCGCGGCAGGGCCGGTGGCGTCGTTGACGCAGCGCACCAGTACCGCGAAGGTAATGCCATGAGGTCTCACAAATTGCCCCAGGGGATAGTCATGTCGACGGCGGCCACAGCGGCTGCCCTGCTGCTCACGGGGTGCGGTCCCAGCCAGCCCCAGTCGCAAGCCACTACAACCCCGGCCACAACGCCGGCCACAACGTCGGCCAGTGCGTCAGCAACTCCCACCACCACCACCTCGCCCGCCACTGCCACCCCGACGCCGTCCCCGGCTTCGCCGCCAGCCTCCGATGCCACCGGCGGCGGCGGCACTCCGGCGCTCTGCAAGGCTGCCGGCCTCACCGCAGCCACGGATCCCACCGGGGGCGGTGCAGCTGGCAGCGTCTACATGAAACTCAACCTCACCAACAAGGGTTCGGAACCCTGCCTTCTTAGGGGCTATGCCGGAGTTTCCCTGGTGGCCGGCGCGGCCGGCGAACCCATTGGCGCACCGGCCCAGCGCGACGATTCCGCAGCCCCCGTAGACGTCCTGCTGGCGCCTGGCCAGACCGGCAGCGCCGTCCTGCGCTACACCCAGGCCGGCAACTACATGGGCTGCACCCTGGTGGACGCCGCAGGCTACCGGGTCTACCCGCCGGAGGACACGGAGTCGCTGTTCCTGCCGCAGCCCACCAAGGCCTGCAGCAACGCCGACATCGTCCTGCTCACCATCGGAGCGTTCCAGCCGGCCTGACCACAGGCCGGCTCCTGGACGGCTGCCGCTGTACAAGCGAAGGCGGCCCGGCTTGATAGCCGGGCCGCCTTCCTTACTTGCGCGCCGCCGTTGTCGGGAGTTCCACCGGACAAATTTATAAGTACACTTATCGATACCACGGCGGACAGGATGCGCCCATAACGGACCACATAAGCGGTTCGCCAGGGAGATGGACCGAAGGCAGGTTGGACTGGCATGACTTCACTTTGGCTGGACCGCGCGGAGACCTTTACACCTGACCCGTTCGAGCCGGACAACAGGTACGACACCGTGGTTGCCGGAGCCGGGCTCACCGGCCTGGTCACCGCACTGCTGCTGGCCCGGTCCGGGCAGAACGTCCTGGTGCTCGAAGCCCGCCACCCGGGTGCCGTGACCACCGGGAACACTACCGCGAAAGTAACTCTGCTCCAGGGCACGTTCCTGTCC
>JABFWC010000332.1 GCA_013362385.1 Pseudarthrobacter sp. | reverse complement strand
GGCCAGGTTGCTGGCTCCCGTTGACCTGCAGGTCATCAAGGCTTGCGGGGTGACATTCGTGGACAGCATGGTGGAACGGGTCATCGAGGAGCGCTGCGCCGGCGACGCCGCCCGGGCCGCCGAGGTGCGCGAGCTCGTGGGCCGCGCCCTGGGCGGAAGCCTCGCCGACCTGCGCCCGGGCTCGGCCCAGGCCGCCGAGGCCAAGCGTGTCCTGATCGCCGAAGGGCTGTGGTCGCAGTACCTGGAAGTGGGGATCGGCCCGGACCCGGAGGTCTTCACCAAGGCGCCGGTCCTGTCCTCCGTCGGCCTCGGCGCGGACATCGGCATCCCCGCCTTCTCCTCCTGGAACAACCCGGAGCCGGAACTGGTGCTGATCGTGACGTCCCGCGGCGAAGTGGTGGGGGCGACGCTGGGCAATGACGTCAACCTCCGCGACGTCGAAGGCCGCAGCGCGCTCCTGTTGGGCAAGGCCAAGGACAACAACGCCTCCAGCGCGCTCGGTCCGCTGATCAGGCTCTTTGACGGATCCTTCACCCTGGACACCCTGCGCAACGAGGAGATCCTGCTGCGTGTGGAGGGCCCGGACGGCTACGTGCTGGAGGGCCGGAACAGCGTCGCCCGAATCAGCCGGCCCTTCGAGGAGCTGGTGGCGGCAACGCATGGCCGGCACCACCAGTACCCTGACGGGTTCGCGCTGTACACCGGGACCCTGTTCGCCCCCGCCCAGGACCGGGACGAGCCGGGGCAGGGCTTCACGCACAAGCACGGCGACGTGGTAACGATCAGCAGCCGCCACCTGGGTGCCCTGGTCAACCGCGTGGGACCGTGCGAGGAGCTGCCCGCGTGGTCCTTCGGCCTGCGCGAGCTGTTCAGCTACCTGGCCAGGCAGCGGCAGGAGACGCGCGTCTAGGCGTACAAAGGGCGACGGCGGCACCATGGTGGGTGCCGCCGTCGCCCTTTTGCCTGCGGGGCTTAGCTGTTGTCCGGCTTGGCCAGGCTTTCCTGGTCTTCCTGCTTGGCCGGCTCATCGGAGAGTCCCTGCGGGGTGAGGTCCAGGTCCTGCGGGTTCTCCGGCGGTTCAGGGGCCTCGCCGGTCTCGGCGGCCTTGAGGTTGCCGGTGTCGTCCAGGGCGGGGTTGGCGCCCTCCACGCCGGTGGGGTCCTGCTTGCCGGAACCGCCGGAGCCGGGCTGCGCCTTGAGCGGGGCGGTGCTGCTGGATCCGGTGTTGGTGGGGTCGTTCTCGTCGATGGAATTGGGCTCGTTCGTCATGGAATTGTCCTCTCGGCCTGGTCCAGCGTGTCCCGCCGACCATAGGCACAGCAGGCCCCCGTCCGCAAGGACCCGGGCGACAACACCCTGCTGTCGGTCGCGGCCCCTATAGGCTGGGTGGAACTGCAGAAGCCAGCCCCGGGAGGCCCGTCATGCTCGTGCTCGTCATCAACTCCGGCTCGTCCTCGCTCAAGTACCAGGTCCGCGACGTGGCGCAGGGGAGCGTGCTCACCGAGGGGCTGATCGAGAGGATCGGCGTGGGCAACGGCGGAGGCGGCGACGGCGAGATCGAGGGCCCCCGGGACCATGCGGAGGCGCTGGAGCTGGTGGACGCGGCCATCCACCGGGAGCTGGGCGACCAGGAGGTCGCCGCGGTGGGCCACCGGGTGGTGCACGGCGGGGAGCGGTTCGCCGAGCCCGTGCTGATCGACAACGAGATCACCCGGGCCATCGAGCGGCTCAACCCGCTGGCGCCCCTCCACAATCCGGCCAACGTGCTGGGGATCCGGGCCATCACCAGGAAGTGGCCGCAGATGCCGCAGGTGGCCGTCTTCGACACCGCCTTCCACCGGACCCTCCCGGAGCACGCCTGGCGCTACGCGGTTCCGGAAGAGCTCTACACCAACCACGGCATCCGCCGCTACGGCTTCCACGGCACCTCGCACGAGTATGTCGGCCGGCGTGCCGCGGCCCTGCTGGAGATCCCGGAGGCGGAGTTCGACGCCGTCATCGCCCACCTGGGCAACGGCGCCTCCGTCACCGCCATCCAAGGCGGCCACTCCGTGGACACCTCCATGGGCTTCACCCCCCTCGAAGGCCTGGTCATGGGGACGCGGTCCGGCGACCTCGACCCGTCCATCCTGGTGTTCCTGGGCCGGGCCGGCTGGACCCCCGAGGACGTTGACTCCATGCTGAACCGCGACTCCGGGCTAAAGGGTTTGGCCGGCAACAACGACATGCGCTCGGTGGTGGAAGCCTCGGAGGCCGGCGATGCCAAGGCCTCCATGGCGCTGGCGGTGGCGTCGTACCGGCTGGCAAAGTACATCGGCGGGTACCACGTGGCCGTCGGCGGGGCCAAGGCGCTGGTATTCACCGCGGGCATCGGCGAGAACTCACACCAATTCCGGTCCCTGGTTGCCGGGCGCCTGGGCGCCCTGGGCATAGAGCTCGACGCCGGCCTGAACGCCGCGCGGTCCAGGGAGCCCCGGGTGATTTCCACGGCGTCCTCCGCCATCCCCGTCCTGGTGGTCCCCACGGACGAGGAGCGCGCCATCGCGGAGGCGACAGCCGCCGTCGTCTCCGGTTAAGACTGCGGGGAGGTTTAGAGCCGGCCCTTGAGGATCAGGTTCCAGTAGAGCTTGGGAAACAGGTCGCGGTCCACCACCCAGGACAACCTGCTCTCGTTCCAGGTAGGGACGCGGGGGAGGGTGGGCATGGGGCGGTAGCGGTCGTCGAACTCGGCGAATACCACCGTGTCGCGGGAGACCGTGAACGGGCATACTGAGTACCCGTTGTACTTGGCTTTCAGCGGCCTCCCTTTCCGTGCGGCCACCAGGTTCTTCGCCAGGACCTTGGTCTGCTTCCGCAGCGACCCGCCGGATTTCGAATTCGTGGTGCCGGCGGCATCGCCCAGCGACCACACGTTGGAATAGCGCAGGTGGCGGAGCGTCTGCCGGTCCACCTCCACGAACCCGCCCGCATCCCCGGCGGCGGGCAGGACGGTGGCCTTCAGCCAGTCCGGGGCCGACTGCGGCGGGACTGCGTTAAGCACGTCATAGGCCAGGTCCTCGGTGGTGTTGGCGGCGATGTTGCGGATGGTGGCCTTTCGGCCGGCCGGGCTTACGGCCACGAGTTCGCTGTTGGTGCGCAGTTCGATTCCATACTCGGCGATCTTGCGGTCCAGTTCCCGGTCCACTTCCGGGATGCCGAAGACGGTGGGGTAGGGCTGCACCATCACCACCCGGATCTTGTCCAGGACCCCCTGTTCCCGCCAGTAGTCGCAGGCCAGGTACATGGGTTTCTGGCTGGCCCCGCCGCACTTTACTGGCCCGGCCGGCATAGTGAAAACGGCGGTGCCGGACCGCAGGCTGCTGAGCAGGGTCCAGGCCTTGGGGGCGAGGTCGAACTCATAATGTGACGCACCGTAGGGTGAGTGCACCGCCTCCGCCAGTCCCGGCACGGCCGCCCAGTCATACTGCAGCCCCGGGCATACCACCAGCTGCCCGTAGCCCACGGTTGCACCGGAGGCGAGGGTAACGGTGTTGGCCTGGGCGTCGACGCCAGCGGCGGCATCAAGAATCCAGGTCACGCCCTGGGGGATGACCGATTCCTGCGTCCTGATGGCTTCTCCGGCCTGGGCGCGGCCGCCGGCGATGTGCGAGAACAGCGGCTGGTAAAGGTGGTGGTCCTTCGGCTCGATCACCGCCACATCCTTGACGCCGTAGCGGTGCAGGCGTGCCGCCAGGGAGATGCCGGCGTTGCCGCCGCCGATGATGAGGACCTCATGGAGGGCAGCCACGGCGCTACTTTTTCCGGGTCAGGGCTGATGCCTTATGTGCCGCCCGGGCGCCGGTCTTCTCCGACTCCACCACGTACTGCGGGTCATCCTCGCTGGCACGGTGGGTGTTGCCGTCCAGCTCAAAGTCGCTGGTCTTCTTTTCCACGATCCTCCCGTGGGTCTTGCCCTGCGGAGTGTTCCACTCGACGCGGGTTCCCTTGCTCAATGACACCTGGACTCCTTGGCTGGATGGTGCGTGGGTGTGTGGTCCCCGGAGTCAATGGTAAGCATGATTACCTTGTCTTGGCGGGGCGGAATGGCTGGCATTGACAGCGGCTGCGTCCAGGGCCATGCTGTCCCTGCCGGCCACGCCCGGCCGGCATCAGGTGCCTTTCAAAGGAGAACGCTGTGCCTGTTGTAGAAGAAAGTGTCGTCATTCCCCGGCCACCGCAGGAGGTCTTCGATTTGCTGTCGAACTTCGACAATGTCGCTGTGTACGATTCCTCGGTGACGTCGTCGGAGCAGGTGGGCGAGGGCCCCACGAAAGTGGGTACCCGCGGCCGAGGAACCAGCAAAGTCATGGGGCGGCACTTCGACTGGACTGTCGAGGTCACCGAGTTTGATCCGCCCCGGCGCATGGTGTCCCGGTCGGTGGAAGGGAAGCTGGACTTCACGCTGACGTTCACGCTGGAACCAGCCGACGGCGGGACGCGCGTCACCCAGCGGATCGACGCCGCGTCAGGCCTCGGCGGCATCTTTGGCAAGCTGGCCGACCCGCTGGTGGAGAGGGCACAGGGGCGGACTGTCCGGGCCAACCTCGAAACGTTGGCGGAATGGATGGCAGAACACCCGCAGCCCTGATAGTCAAGCGGGGGTCAGCGCTCGGCAGCGGCGGCAGGACGCCGTCGAACCCTGTAGCGCGCCCGGTAGCGGTGCACTGCCGCCGTCGCCTTGTTGCAGGCAGCCCAGTACGCGATCCCCGCCGCCAGGGACGCACCCACGGCCAGCGGAATGTTCAGCTCCGCCAGCGGGGGATATACCAGCCAGTGCACCAGGTAGATGTGCATCGACGCGCTGGCAAGAAGGGCCGTCAGGCGGCTCAGCGCCCGCGGGACGGGGAGGGCCGGGAGCCAGGTGAGCAGCAGGATACCGGTGATCACGGTGAGGTCCCGGTTGGGGTTCTCGAAGAACCCGGGGACGGTGAGGAGCGCCAGCGCCGAAACCAGGCAGCGTTGCGGAAGGTTCCTTGCGCGCGCCACCGCCCAGCCGAGCGCGAAGAGCCAGAAAGCCGGAACCGTGTGCGGCACGTCGGGATCCACCAGCTCGAAGCGCGTCAGCAGCCCGGCGCCGAACAGGGCCAGCGGGTAGAGGAACGGGAAGCGGCGCTCCCCGCGGTGCAGCCAGGGGACGGCCAGCAGGGCGGTCATCGCCAGCAGGATGTAGACGATGACCTCGATGAACCAGAAGTGCCACTGCGTTGTCACCTGCTCGGGGCCCAGGATCGCGTTGAGGAGCACGATGTTCAGCAGGCTGTAGCGGTCGGTCACCAGGAAGGCGAACCCGATAAACACCATGCTGGGTACCACGATCCGTGCCACACTCGTCAGCTGCCGTCGCAGCCGGGCAACCCTGCCGCCGGTCAGTTGGAAGCGGGCGAAGTTGAAGCCGGCTGCCGCAATCAGGACGTGCGCCATGCCCTGCCACTCGAACAGGCCGATGTGGGTGCTGACGATGAAGATGATGCCCACTGCCCGCAGGACGATGCTGGTGTCCACCGGCGCGAGGAGCCGTTTCCTGATGCCGCGCTTCGGATTTGGAACAGCCTGCGGCCTCGGCTCCAGGTCGCGGACGGCAGTGACGTGCCAGCCGGGCGGAAGGTGCCCCAGCAGCTGCTCGAGCCGTACGGAGGCAGCGACGAAGGACAGGGAATCGCCGCCGAGCGAAACGAAGGTGTCCGTTTCGGCGATGTCCGTCCGTTCCAGGGCATCTTCGAAGATGCGCCGGACGCTGTCCAGAGCGGATCCGGGGGAAGGTTCGTGAAGGTCGCGTGAATCGTCGGCGGCAGCCAACGCCGCGACGGCCGGATAGTCGATCTTTCCCGTCGCCATGCGGGGCAACTCGTCCACCGCATGGAGGTCGACGGCGGCGCGCGGCAGGCCAAGGCCCTGCGCCAGGACCTTGGCGAGCAGGTGGGTGTCCTGTTGGCCCTCGACGGCGACGACGAGGCCCCGGTCGGTGCCGGTGCTGGCCGCGGTGACACCCATGTCCGACAGGAGGCGCTCCACCTGGCCGAGGTCGACCCGGAGCCCCACGATCTTGACGAACCGGCTGCGCCGGCCGAGCAGTTCATACAGGCCCGCATCGTTCATCCGGGCAAGGTCGCCGGTGCGCAGTTCGTTGACGGTGCGGCCCCGGGCCAGGTCCGAGGGGGTTTCGGCGTAGCCCAGCATGACGTTCGGCCCGGAGTACACCAGTTCGCCGTGGGCCAGTCCCTCCACCGGGTCGATGCGGAAGGTGCCGCCGGGGACCGGGACCCCGATGGCGCCGGGGTGGGCGGTGGCGAGGTCCGGCGGCAGGTAGGCCATCCGCGCCGTTGCTTCGGTTTGCCCGTACATGACGAACAGGTCGCAGCCCCGCCGCTGCCCCAGGTCTGCGTAATGCCGCACACGGTCCGGGTCCAGCCGTCCGCCGGCCTGGGTGACGTAACGGAGGGCGGGCAGCTCCATGTCCGCGAAGCCGACGCGTTCCAGCAGCTCGAAGGTGTAGGGCACGGCTGCGAACGAGGTGGCTCCCTGGCGCCGGAACAGCTCCCAGAAGCAGGGGTCAACCACGGACAGGCCGGTCAGGACCAGGCTCGCGCCGCGCAGCAGGTGGCTGTTGATCACGGAAAGCCCGTAGCAGTAGGACATGGGCAGTGTGGTGGCGGCGCGGTCTTCGGAGGTGATGCCCAGGTAGGTGGCAATCGACTCGGCGTTGGCTTGGAGGTTCGCGTGGGAGAGCCGCACCAGCTTGGGGGAACCCGTGGAACCGGACGTACTCAGCAGCAGGGCCAGGTCCGGGTGCAGCTCGTGCCGGGTGCCCGGCCGGCGTTCGTCGAGCCGGAGCTCCCCGTTGGCGGCCTGCAGCACCACGTCGGGGTCGTAGGCGGCGACGAGGGCGGCAAGGGCGGCAGGCTTGTCTTCGGGAAGCAGGATCAGCGGGTGCCCGCCGGCCAGCGCGGCAAGGTAGGCCACCAGCGACTCGACGTCATTTGACGCGGCCAGCGCGACCAGGCGGCGTTCCGTACCGAGCCTGCCGGCAAGGTCGTCGACGCGCGCGGCAAGGTCCCGGTACGTCAGGGTGCGCCCTCCGGCATGGATGGCAGGGCTGTCTCCATGGCCGGCGAGGCCGGCGGCGAAGGGTGCCCGCGCGTGGTCAAGCTGCGTGGTCATCCATCGATGGTATTAGTTGAGGCTTACCTAACAAAAATGGAGGTCATAGGAAAGTCGCTGGAGAAACGCGGAGCGCACCTACTTGAGGCCGGCCCCTGGCAGGAGGTCGGTGGCGCCGAGGGAATCGGCGATGAACGCGTAGTCCCAGGCCCGTTCCCGCCACTGCACGTAGCGCCCGGACGCGCCGCCGTGGCCGCCGTCCATCTCGATCTTCATGACAATGGGCTCCGGGCCGGTGGTCTTGTTCCGCAGCTCCTGCACCCACTTGGCCGGCTCCACATAGAGGACGCGGGTGTCGTTGAAGGACGTGACCGCGGCGATCTTCGGGTACGCCACTTCCCGCACATTCTCGTAGGGGGAGTAGGACTTCATGTAGGCGTAGGCCACGGGGTCCGTGATCGGGTTGCCCCATTCCTCCCATTCCAGCGCGGACAGCGGCAGGTCCGGATCGAGGATGCTGGTAAGGGGGTCCACGAACGGCACCTGCGCAACGATGGCCGCATACTTTTCCGGGGCCATGTTGGCCACCGCGCCCATCAGCAGGCCGCCGGCGGAGCCGCCAAGGGCCGCGATCCGGGCCGGATCCACCCATCCGGACTCTGCCAGCCAGCCGGTGGCGTCAATGAAGTCGGTGAAGGTGTTCTTCTTGGTCAGCTTCTTGCCGTCTTCGTACCAGTGCCGGCCCAGCTCGCCGCCGCCACGGATGTGGGCGATCACGAACACAATGCCGCGGTCCAGCAGCGACAGCCGGGCAATGCCGAAGCCGGGGTCCATGCTCATTTCGTAGGATCCGTACCCGTAAACAAGCCCGGCCGCCGTGCCGTCCTGCTTCACGGCTTTGTGGCGAAGCACCGAAAGGGGAATCCGGGTGCCGTCCGCCGCCGTCGCCCATTCACGCGTGGCAACGTAGTCGTTGCCGTCGTAGCCGCCCAGGACGGGGCTTTCCTTGCGCAGCAGCAGTTCGCCCGCGGGCTGTTCGGTGGTGGGCAGCACGAAATCGTAGATGCGCGACGGCGTGAAGTAGGACGTGTAGCCGAGCCGGATGACGGGTGCATCGTAGTCCGAGCCGCCGACGCCTGCCGTGTAAAGCTCCTCGTCGAAGGCCGGTTCGACCGGTGCCTGCTGGGCCGGCGTCCCCAGCCCGGCCAGGCCCATCACCTGGACCCGTTCGATCGTTTCCTTGCGGATGGAGACGATCAGGTGCGTGGCGGTAACGCCCGCCCCGTTGACGCGGACGTCGTCGGAGTGTTCGACGACGGTCTGCCAGGTTTGCCCGGCCAGCGGCTTTTCCAGCTCGGCCGGGTCCGTCAGGGAGACCATGGAATTGATGGCGCCGCGGTTGTGGGTGAGCAGGATCTTTTCCTGCCCGTCCAGCAGGAAGGGTTCGGCCTCGTACAGGACCCGTTCGTTGCGGGAAATGACCGTGGTCAGCGACTGGGTGGGGTCGTCGAAGCGCAGCAGCCGGGTCTCGCTGTATTCCGAGCAGCCGATGCCCAGCACCAGGTGGCGCCGGTCCGCGGAGAGCTCGAAGCCGAGCCACATGGCGGCGTCGTCCTCCTGGTAGATCACTGTGTCCTCGGCCACGGGCGTGCCCAGCACGTGCGCCTTCACCTGGTACGGCCGCCAGGAGTCGTCCACCACAGTGTAGAAGATCCGGGTGCCGTCGGGCGAAAAAGCGACCCCGTAGAAGACGTTCTCGATGACGTCCGGCAGCAGCTCGCCGGTGCGCAGGTCCTTGATCCGCAGGGTGAAGCGTTCGTCGCCTGAATTGTCCACGGCATAGGCGTAGAGGGTGCCGTCGATGGTCACGGCCGTGCCGCCCACCGAGAAGAAGGGCTTGCCCTCGGCTTCCACGTTGCCGTCCAGCAGGACTTGCTCGCCGGGGATCTCTACGCCGGCCTCCACCGCGGGCGGCGTCCAGTCGGCAACTTTGTCATCCGTGTCCCGGGCCTTGACCCGGCAGTGGATGCCGTATTCCTTGCCTTCGGCAGAGCGGCTGAAGTACCACCAGCCGTCCTTGCGGTGCGGGACCGAAAGGTCCGTCTCCTGCGTGCGGCCCTTGATTTCCTGGAAAATCGCCTCGCGCAGCGGCTCCTGGTGTGCGGTTACCGCTTCCTGGTAGGCATTCTCGGCCCGCAGGTGCTCAATGACCTCAGTGGATTCCTTGTCCCTGAGCCATTCGTAGTTGTCCACGTACGTCTCCCCGTGGTGGGTGCGCTCGGTGGGGACCTTTTTGGCAACCGGGGGCGCCGGGATCGCGGTGGTGGCGGTGTCCTGCAGGGGAGTGGAGGTCATGGATTCAATATATAGACCGGTCCCGACAACCGGGCAGGCCGTTCGCTTACGGGGGAGAGCGTGACGGCGCCGAAGGGTAGTTGCCGACGGGCCGCGGGCGTATCCTGTTCACTCCAAGGCACATCCGCCCAGCGTGAGAGGGGAAGTTGCATGACCATCCCGCCAGTGCACGAACCTGAGCCATTCCCGCCCGAACCCGGCCCGGAGCCCACCTCCCCGGATCCCACCCGGCCAGGGCCGCCGTCGCCCAATCCGTTCCCGGCGCCGCAGCCTCCCGGCCCGTTGCCCATCCCGGACCCCGGGCCCGCACCGCTCCGCCCGGACCCCACCAGGGACTGACGCCCAACACCGGGTAGCACCTTCGTAAGGGGCCTTCCCCGCCTGCATTAGCAGGCGGGAAGGCCCCTTTTCCATGCCCGCGGAATGCCAAAAATCTTCCAAAAACGGTTCCGGAACCCCTTGAAGACCTGCTTCTCCGGTGCTAAAAAATCTATATCAGCCAATACAGATCAGGCTGATTGGGAAACCATGTTGGACCGTCTCTTACGAGGAGGGAAGCCATGTTGATGCGAACCGATCCGTTCCGCGAGCTGGACAGGCTGGCCCAGCAGGTCCTCGGCACGACTGCACGGCCTGCAGCGATGCCGATGGATGCGTGGCGTGAGGAGCACGACTTTGTCGTCGCCTTCGATTTGCCCGGGGTGGCTGTGGATTCGGTGGATCTGGACATCGAACGGAATGTGCTGACGGTGCGGGCGGAGCGCCCGGATCCCGTCGACAAGGACACCGAACTGATCGCCTCCGAGCGGCCGCGCGGCGTCTTCAGCCGCCAGCTGATCCTCGGCGACACGCTCGACACGGAGCACGTGAAGGCCAGCTACGATGCCGGCGTCCTGACGCTGCGGATCCCCGTCGCCGAAAAGGCGAAGCCGCGCAAGATCGAGATTGAAACGAAGGGGGCCAAGCAGGAAATCGCCGCTTAGTTCCAGGAAAGAATCGGGAGGCGGGTAGATCTGTTGACTGCCTTTTTGGGGCGAATCGCCATTCTGTGCACGCCACAGCGCCAGACAGCGCATCGGCAGCTAGGGCCTTAGCTTCCCGACCCGGTGGCCCCCGGCTTCGGCCGGGGGCCATCTCCATGCCGGGGCAGGGTTGGCGGATGCTAGGACCCGAGCTCCAGCATCAGGGCCGGCAGTTCGTCGGAGAGTTCGCGGGCCAGGAATCCCAGCGGACCCAGCCTGCTGGCCAGGCGGTCCGCCGCTGCGGCATGCAGGTGCGTTCCCCAGCAGGCAGCCTGCGCGTTGCTGGTGCCGCGTGCCCGGATGCCGGCGATGGCCCCGGCCAGGACGACCCCGCTGCCCGAGGTCCCCAACCCGCCATAGCCGGTGGAGATCTTCCAGAGTTCCGATTCCTCGGGCGCGTCCCCGGCCGGCCGGGCGATCAGGCCCTGGCAGCTGACCACCGCCCCGTACCGGCGGGCAATTGCGGTGACATCCGTTTCCAGGTCGTCTGGAGCACGGCCCAGCAGGATCCCTGCTTCCGTCGGGTTCGGGGTGAGGATCAGCCTGCCGCGCCACGGGTCCAGCTGGTCCTCCATGCCCGCCAGCCCGCCGAGGGCGTAGGCATCGAGTACGACGGCGGGACCGTCCGGGCGTCCGCCCCCAGTGGCCTCCCGCTGCGAGTCCTCCCGCCTGAGCAGTTCATGCAGCAGCTCGGCGGCAAGATCCTGGTCATCCAGCCCGGGTCCCACCAGGAGGGCGTCCGCGCGGTCCAGGTAGGAATCGATCCGGTCAAGCTCGGCCTTGACGGACCCTTCCCGAGTCTCCGGCAGGCCGATCGCCCCGCACTCGGGCAGTGCCACCCCTACCTGTACGGCCACCGACTCCGCCACGGCCAGCGTCAGCTTCCCGGCTCCCGCACGCAGCGCGGCCACACCGGCCAGCAGCGCCGCCCCGGGCGTTGCACGGGCACCGCCGACTACCAGGACCGACCCGCGCGAGTACTTGTCCCCGCCCGGAGCGGGAAGTGGCCAGTCGCGCAAGAGCGACGGCGTCACCAGCGTGGCGCCTGCTGTCTCACTTCGGCTGGACACGGGTGTCTCCGGCGTGTTCGGTCACGGTGACGCCGAACTCGGTCAGGTGGTCCGCGACGTTGAAGCTCTCCAGGGTCCAGGGGCCGGCGCCGGACGGGCGGACGAACCGGGTCACGGAGGCATTGAGGATGGCCTCCCGTGCCGCAAGGTCCAGCAGCTCCTGCTCGGTCAGGCCCTCCAGGACATACCTGAAGAGCATGATGACGGCGTCGTGGCACACCAGCATGACGCGGTGGCCCATGCCCAGGCTGTTCAGCTCGGCCAGGACGGAGCGCAGCCGCAATGCCACGTCCGCCCAGGACTCCCCGCCCGGTGGCCGGTAATAGAACTTTCCCAGCCAGTCGCGCCGTTCGGATTCCCCGGGGTAGCGGTTTTCCACGCCCAGCCGGGTGAGCCGGTCGAGGATGCCGAGTTCACGGTCCCGGAGCCGTTCGTCGGTGCGCACCTTCAGCGGCCACCCGGCGGTATCCACGGCGATCTCCGCCGTCTGCCGGGCCCTGGCGTACGGGGAGGATACGACGGCGTCCGGGCGGAACTCCTCCGCCATGCGGGCCAGGGCCTTACCCAGCGCCGTGGCCTGTTCCTTGCCCGTGCCGGAGAGGTCCACGTCGGCGTCCCGGGCGGGAACCTCGATGACCTCCGCCCCGGCGGCGCGCGCTTCGGTCGCCGCGACGTTGCCTTCGCTCTCGCCATGCCGTATCAGCAGCAGCTCCACCGCCCCGGCTTCCTGGACGGCCTCGGTCAGGCCGTCCTCGTTGGAGGACAAGCTGTTCGTAGAATCGCCCGTCAAAAAACCACCCCGTCCGATTGCCGTGCCGAATGCAGGAACACTACCAGCGGCGTACCCAAGGGGCAGGGAAAATAACGGGCCGGGCTACCGCTCCGGCGTCAGGATCTTCGAAAATACGGTGCCGCCGTTCGCGTTCCGGAGGCTGACGGTGAAGCTATTGTCCTCACCCAGCTGGACGTGCCCGAAGAACTGGTTTTCACCGTCGCGGGGGGATTCGCCGGCGAACCGTCCGGCCTTGGCGAAGACCACTTCGGGACCGAACGTGCCGTCCATGGTGTTGGGGCCGAAGGACCCGGCGGCGATGGGGCCGGCCACGAATTCCCAGAACGGGTCGAAATCGGTGAATGCGGCCCGCTCGGGGGAGTAGTGGTGGGCGGCGCAGTAGTGGACATCCGCGGTGAGCCACACGGTGTTCTTCACACCGTTGCGCTTGAAGGCGCTCAGGACGCCGGCGATCTCCAGTTCACGGCCCAGGGGTGCGCCGGCGTCGCGGTTGGACAGGCTCTCCTGGTTGACCGGACCGTCGGGCACCACGATGCCCAGCGGCAGGTCCGCGGCGATCACCTTCCACGTCGCCTTGGACGCCGAAACTTCCCGTACCAGCCAGTCCGCCTGTTCCTGGCCCAGGATGGAGGTGGCGTAGGGCTCCTTGCCGTCGGTGTTGGGCGACTTGAACGTGCGCATGTCCAGGCAGAAGATGTCCAGCTGGGGCCCGCGGGAGATCTTCCGGTAGATGCGGGCGGGCTGGTACTGGCCGGCGTCGTCGAACGTCCCCGGGCGCCACAGGGCCGAGCTGTCCGCGATGGGCATATTCTCCTGCCAGGCCTGGCGGCCGCGCGCGGCGAGCGTGTTGACGTCGCGGACGGTGTACCGGGGATCGTCCAGGATCTGGCCCGGGTACCAGTTGTTGTGGGTCTCGTGGTCATCCCACTGCGCGATCACCGGTACGTCGGCGAACATGGCGCGCATGTTGGCGTCCATGGAGTTGTAGCGGTGCCGGCCGCGGAAATCAGTGAGCGTCTGTGCCACCTTGGACACTTCCTCGGTGACCAGGTTGCGCCATACCTGGCCGTCTTTCTCCACCACGGTTTCAGCGATGGGCCCGTCGGCGTAGATGGTGTCGCCGGAGTGGATGAAGAAGTCGGGGCGGGTCTGGTGCATGGCCCGGTAGCCGCGCATCCCGCCGATCTCCTCGTTGATGCCCCAGCCCTGGCCGGCGGTGTCGCCGGTCCACACGAAGCTTTGCGCGGACGACGCCGGGACGTCACCGCCGTTGCTGGTCTCACCGGTGCGGCCCTTGCCATTGACGGTCCCGGCGTCGGGCGCCGTGCGGAAGCTGCCCCGAACCGTCTCGCTGGCCGCGCCGCCGTCGTCTTCGAAGCTGATCTCCAGCGCAAAGCGGGTGTTGACCGGCAGGTTCCCGGCATGGATTTTGGCGGTGAAATCGGACGCCTGG
>JABFWC010000161.1 GCA_013362385.1 Pseudarthrobacter sp. | reverse complement strand
CTCTGTACGGGCTGGGCATGGTGGCCGGCAACATCGTGGGCGGCCGGCTCGCCGACAAGTCGGTCATGGGCACTCTCTACCGGGTCCTGCCCGCCATTGCCGCCGCCCTGGTGGTCTACGCCGTCGCAGCGCACTGGGCGTGGAGCGCTCTTGTCATGGTGTTTGTTGTTGGCGCGTCGGGTTCCATGCTGATTCCGGCGCTGCAGACCCGGCTTTTGGATGCCTCGCCGGACGCGCCGTCACTGGCCTCTTCCTTGAATCACGCCGGCCTCAACGTCGCCAACGCCCTCGGCGCATTCCTCGGAGGCCTGGTCATCTCCCTCGGCTGGGGATTTGCCGCCCCCGCGCTGGTAGGCGCCGTCCTGGCCGTCCTGGGCTTCGGCGTCGCCCTTCTCAGCGGCCTGCTGGAACGCAAAAGGCCGCCGGCTGCCTGACCCTCCCCTTGCGGGGCCGGGTACGGCGGCCAACGGCCTTTGCTGGTGGGGGCAGGTACTAGGGGCGGGGAGCCGCGACGGCGGGTTCCTGGCCCGCGCCGTCCGCGGGGGAACGGTGCAGGTCGGGCTCCAGGTAGATGACGCGGGCGATCGGGACAGCGGCGCGGATCCGCTCCTCGGTGCCGTCAATGGCCCGGGCAATTTCCTCGCCGGTGGCAGTCCTGCTGACGGCGATCTTGGCCGCCACGAGCAGTTCCTCGGGGCCAAGGTGCAGGGTCTTCAGGTGGATGATGTGGCCGCCGTCGGACTCGATGGCCGCCCTGATCCGCTGCACGTCTTCCCTTGTGGCGGACTCGCCCAGCAGCAGCGACTTGGTTTCCAGGGCAAGCATCACGGCGATGGCCACCAGCAGCAGGCCGATCATGGCGGTGCCGGCGGCATCCCACACACCGTTCCCCGTGACCAGGGTCAGGCTCACGCCGATCAGTGCGAACACCAGGCCCAGCAGGGCGCCGAAATCCTCCAGCAGGATAACCGGCAGTTCAGGCTGCTTGGCGCTGCGCACAAACTTCACCCACGACTGCTGGCCGCGTGTGTGGTTGGATTCGATGATTGCCGTGCGGAATGAAAAACCTTCGGCGATGATTGCGCCCACCAGCACCGCGAGCGGAACCCACCAGAAGCCGCCCTCGATGCCGTGCGGGTGCTGGAACTTCTGCCATGCCTCGAAGAGGGCAAACAGGCCGCCGACACTGAACAGCACGATCGAGACGATGAAGGCATAGATGTAGCGCTCACGGCCGTAGCCGAAGGGGTGCTCCGGGGTGGCGGACCGTTGGGACTTCTTGCCGCCGAGCAGGAGCAGCAGCTGGTTGCCGGAGTCGGCAAGGCTGTGGATGGCCTCCGCGAGCATGGACGAGGACAGCGTCAGGAAGTACGCCAGGAATTTCATGACCGCAATGGTCAGGTTGGCGGCCAGCGCCGCCACAATCGCTTTGGTACCGCCACTTGCAGCCACCTGGGCTTCACCTCTTCACCGGATACGGAAACAGTCGGGAAAAATGCGGGACCGTCGCTGCCCCGCCCACTTCAATACCGTACCCGCAGCGGCCGCGGGCATGCAGCAGCACAGCTGCGGGGCTACTGACTTTGCGGGGTGCTTATGTTAGCTTGAGGCTCATCGGGAGTATTAGTCCCGGTCATTATAAGGAGGAGACATGGGTTTTCTTGCTTGGATTATTTTGGGCCTGATTGTGGGGGCCATCGTTAAGGCCGTCATGCCCGGACGGGTCGGCGGCGGCTGGGTCACCAGCCTCATCCTGGGTGTTGTCGGAGCCATTGTGGGCGGCTGGATTGGCAGCCTCCTGTTCAACAAGGGCGATCTTGCCTTCTTCGACCTCGGCACCTGGATTCTCGCTATCGTCGGCGGCCTGGTCGTTGCCGGCATCTACGGAGCCGTTACCGGGCGTGGCAAGGCTACCCGCGCACCCTGACCGCTCTGTCATCCAGTAACCAGCGGGCCCCGGAATTTCCGGGGCCTTTCTTTATGCCTCGGCGGCCCCGGTGTGACCCCGCAGCGGGGTTCCCGCTGCAGCCACGGCGCGGCGCTGGGAGCGGGCGCTGGCGTAAAGGCAAACGGTAGCGGCCGTGCCCAGGTTCAGGCTCTCCGCGGCACCGTAGACAGGCACTGCCACACGGTGGTCCGCCAGGCGCAGCTCCGCTTCGGACAACCCCTGTGCCTCATTGCCGAAGAACCAGGCTGTAGGCGCCCCGAGGTCGTAGGCGGACTCCGGCCCGCTACCGGTGAGCCTGCGCCGCGCGTTCTCGTCCTGCAGCACGTCCAGGTCCAGCTGGCCGTAGCCGTCGGCGGCGAGGATGCCGATGCCCCGGGCGTTGCAGGCAGCGGCAAGTTCTGCCGGGTCCGCGGCGAGGACTACGGGCAGGTGGAACAGTGAGCCCGCGGTGGAGCGGACAGCCTTGGGGTTGTAGATGTCCACGCTGGAGGTGGTGAATACGACGGCGTCGGCGCCCGCGGAGTCGGCGGCGCGCAGCACTGTTCCTGCGTTGCCGGGATCCCGGACCTGGCAGAGCACGGCGATCAGGCGCGGGCCGGCGTCGAGCACGTCCGCCAGGGCGACATCGACGAAACGGCACACGGCGACGATCCCCTGCGGATTGACGGTGTCCGCCATGGCCGCAAGGACCTCGTCGGTGGCCAGCCGGGCGTTCGTGCCTGCGGCAAGTTCCTCGAACTCCGGGAAGCGGTCCAGGCAGCCCTCACTGGCGTACACCTCGGTGACCACGCCGGAATCCCCCTTGGCAAGGCGCTGCTGGTGGAGTTTGAGCGCTTCACGGACCGCCTGTGGACCTTCGGCAAGGAACTGGCCGCGCTTTAAACGGGCCGGGCGCCCGGCAAGCTTTGCCACGTCCCTGACCCGATCGGCTCGGGGGTTGGACAGTGGAAAATCTTGCGGGCGCCCGGTTTCGTTCATATAAGAACTGTAGTAGCTGCTGCCACGTGTTCCTGAACGGAGCCCTTGGAAGAAGGGCGGTTGGCTGCTGCTAGGCTGCGGCGACCTTCTTGGCGGAGGTGTCAGCCGGGAGGGAATCCTTGGCAACCTGGACCAGCGCGGCGAAGGCGTTGGCGTCAGAAACGGCCAGCTCGGCCAGCATGCGGCGGTCAACCTCAACCTCAGCAGCCTTCAGGCCCTGGATCAGGCGGTTGTAGGTGAGGCCGTTGGCGCGGGAAGCAGCGTTGATGCGCTGGATCCACAGGCGGCGGAAGTCGCCCTTCTTCTTCTTGCGGTCACCGTAGCTGTACACAAACGAGTGCAGCAGCTGCTCCTTGGCCTTGCGGTACAGGCGCGAACGCTGGCCGCGGTAGCCCTTTGCGCGTTCAAGAACAACCCGGCGCTTCTTGTGGGCGTTGACCGCCCTCTTCACACGTGCCACGTGCGTACTCCTTCGAAAATCTGATCCCAAGCATCTGTTGCCGGTGTTCCGGCGGCCTGAGAAGGCTGTTTGGCAGGTGACGGGCCCCCGGTCGGCAGCCAGTCAAAGAACTTGGAAATTAGATGCCGAGCATCTTCCGGATGACCTTGGCGTCGCCCTTGAAGACGATCCTGTCGCCGGCGAGGCGGCGGGTCAGGCGGCTGGACTTGTGCTCCAGGTAGTGGCGGCGGTTGGCCTGCTGGCGGCGCAGCTTGCCGCTGCCGGTCAGCTTGAAGCGCTTCTTAGCACCACTGTGGGTCTTCATCTTCGGCATGGGAACCGATCTCCTTACGTTTCTGCTGGCCCGGGGGCCGCAGTTCTATCGCGCAGCCGCCCCTGCGGGCAGCATGCTGGTTGCTGACTGCCGGAGGGCGCACCCCCGGCAGCTGTGAACTAGTTGGTCT